>JANODW010000397.1:0-3303 GCA_031412875.1 Pirellula sp.
AAAGTTCGCACCCTAAAAGGAGAGCGGCAAGTCATCTTTGGTCCGTCCAATACTCCCCAAAGAATGATCGGAGTCTCTTTTGATGTCACAGAAAACAAACTCCAGTCCATCCTCTTATCGCTTCGTCAGCAAGTTGCCGAACGTGTCGCTCGAGGGGGTGCGCTAATCGAAGTTCTGAACTTTATTCTTCAGTCCATGGATGCTCTTGAGTTGGACACCGCGTACGGATTCATGTTGCTGGACTCTAGCCAAATCCCGCAAACACGAGTCGAAAGTCCAAAATTCGCAAAGCAGTGGCAATCTGGACAAAAGGATCGCTTTCAACATTCGACGGTACCCATCTATTCGACGACCCGCACTCTTTTGGGGACGCTTGAAATTCTTTCTATGGGAGCGGATGTTTCCAAACTGAATGACATGGCATTCTCGTCCTCGCTCGCAGACGTTGCCGCGATCGCTATTGAGCACAGTCTCTTTATTGACGCGCTGAAGCGTGCGAGAGAGTCGGCGCAGGTTGCAAACCAAGCCAAGAGCGACTTTTTGGCCAATATGAGCCACGAGATTCGAACTCCGATGACTGCCATCCTCGGATACACCGATCTGCTTCTCGATCCAAGCAGTTTTGAAAATGATCCGGAACAAGTCTCTGAGGCCATACAGACAATCCAAAAAAACGGTGTGCATCTATTGGCCGTTATCGATGACATCCTCGATCTATCTAAAATAGAGTCTGGGAATTTACAGATTGAATCGATTGAATTCCCACCATCTAAGATCGCAGAAGAGGTGATTGCTTTGATGGCGGTTCGCGCCGCCGCGAAAGGGATCGGACTGGAACTGGCGTTTGCAACCGAACTCCCGGAAACGGTCAAAACCGATCCAACCCGACTGCGGCAAATTATTCTGAATCTGGTTAGCAACGCGATCAAATTTACAGAAACGGGCAGTGTCAAGCTGGTTGTGCGGTTTGTTGCAGCGGCTAACCAGTTGGAGTTCGACATCATTGACAGTGGCCTGGGAATGTCGCTGGAGCACCAGTCAAGATTGTTCAAAGCATTTGTTCAAGCGGACGCATCGACGACCAGAAAGTACGGGGGAACCGGGCTCGGTTTAGTCATATGCAAACGACTGGCCGAGTTCCTTGGCGGCAGTGTTGAGATTGTTACGTCAGCACCAGGTGTGGGGTCCGTCTTTCGAGCTTCCGTGGGAGCAGGCTCCGTCGACGAATCAGGCGATACCAAGCTTACGAAACATCCGATTGTTCAACGCGCGAACCCGCGTGTGACGGCAGCATCGACGACGGATTCGGCATTGAATGGCTACCGGATTTTGCTCGCCGAAGATGGACCGGACAATCAACGGCTTATATCATTCATGCTAAGAAAATCCGGTGCTACAGTTACATTGGTCGAGAATGGCCTTGAAGCGGTTGAAGCGTGTTTGGAAGCCGTTTCGCAAGGGGATCCTTTTGACACCATTTTAATGGACATGCAAATGCCAGTTCTGGGCGGCTACGAAGCGACATCCCGCTTGCGCTCCGAGGGATACGATGGAAACATTATCGCGCTGACCGCCCATGCGATGGATGGCGACGAAAAAAAGTGTTTGATGGCAGGTTGCGACGACTATGCTACCAAACCTATCGACCGACAACTTTTGGTGAGCAAGATTTCTGAACGCCGTCGAAGAAACCACACTCTCGCAATGTAGTCTGCGACACCTTCCGCAATGAAAAGGTAATCGCCTATGGTGTTCGTGGAATGTCCACCGGACACCTGCCGGTTCCGGCTCAAGGAATCTTCCCGAGTCCCAGCGCAGCGGAACTGTGCTGTTCAACTAATTCTTTTATCCCTTACGATGCAAAGCTTTATCCCTTTTGCTTCAAATCGTGGTCGACCATCATCTTTACAAGTTCTGGCATCTTTGTTTTTGCTACCCATCCTAACTCTCGTTCGGCTTTGGCTGGGTTGCCTAACAGGTGCTCTGGATCGGCAGGGCGGACGAACCTAGTATCCAGTTCAACATGTTTTGTCCAATCCAGACCGACATGTTCAAAAGCTGCCTGGATAAACTGCTTGACCGTATAACTGGTGCCGGTGGCGAGCAAGTAATCGTCTGCTTTTTCGTGTTGCAAGATCATCCACATCGCTTCTGCGTATTCCTTGGCATAGCCCCAATCCCGCGCCGAGTCGATCGAACCCAGCACCAGTTTGCTTTGCAGTCCGAGTTTTATGCGGGCAGCGGCCAGAGATATTTTTCGGGTCACGAAATTTTCTGCTCGGCGAGGGCTCTCGTGGTTGTACAAGATCGCATTGCAAAAAAACAAGCCGTGCGACTCGCGATAGATCCGAACCATTTGAGTTGCGAACGACTTTGCACATCCGTATGGGGAATTGGGATTGAGCGGTGTCGACTCGTCTTGTGGACTGACCTTCGGTGTTCCGAATATTTCTCGACTGCTCGCATGCAGGAACTTGGGTTTGTTGGGTTGATCGCGAAGCAATTCCATGATGCGAAGCGTTCCCATCGCCGTCAACTCGCAGGTGCTTTCGGGGATTTCGAAACTGAGACCGACGTGCGATTGGCCAGCGAGATGATAGAACTCGGTGGGCTGAGTATTGGCGATAATGCGTCGGATCGAGGTGATGTCGGAGAGGTCTGCGTAGTGCAACAGCAGTCGTTTGCCGTAAATCGTCGGGTCGTTGTACTGGTCCAATAAGCGTGGCCTGTCCATCGAGCTGCTGCGTCGAACGATGCCGTGTACGGTGTATCCTTTCTCGAGCAGCAATTCCGATAGATAGGACCCATCCTGGCCTGTTATTCCTGTGATGATTGCGATTTTTTCGCCTGCCGCTTGCGCGCCGGTGTCAATGGTGGGGCTTGTTGGCACTGATATGGGTCGGTATTCGAGTTTGGGAGTGAATGAAACATCTACAGATTAAGCTCCGTAGTGCGATGCGTAAAGGATGCTTGATTCCTCAGCGGGAGAGCCCGCGCCGGGATAACGCTTTGGTTTGCCCAATGCGACTAAGCGATCGCTTGTTCGATGATACTGCATGCCAGATCGATATGGGCCTCGGTCGTGACACCTGGGGGGGGCAAGAATCGGATGCGATCTGGGTCATGTCCAGCGAGGAACCCCATCAGTCCGCGTTGATATAGATTCATAAGCATTTCTTTCGCTTCGTCTGCCGTTCCCGACCCGGGCGTAAAGGCAACCATCAGTCCCTCGCCATACGGCCCGCTTATTTTGCCTGGATACTTGTGGGATAACTGTTCGAGCTTGTTCTTGAAATACCGATG
>JANODW010000398.1:0-2967 GCA_031412875.1 Pirellula sp.
GCCGGCAGCTTGGTTGCATGACTGCGTGATTGTGCCGAAGAATTCGCCCGAACGGCATCGGGCGTCCCGCATGGCAGCGGAGCGCGCCGAGCAATTCCTGACCGGGATCGCGTATCCCAATCTCTGGATAGGTCCTATTTCGCATTGCATTGCATCCCATAGTTTTTCCGCCAACATCCCCTGCGAGACGCTTGAAGCGAGGATCGTCCAAGATTCGGATCGATTGGAAGCGGTGGGAGCGATCGGACTGGCCCGGTGTTTGATGACCGGTGGGGCTATGGGCCAGCGCCTTTATCATCCTGACGAACCGTTTCCGATCCATCGCATTCCGGCAGACACACAGCAGTCGGTGGATCATTTTTTTTCAAAGCTGCTGGGCTTGCAGAAGACCATGCAAACGCAGGCTGGACGAGCCGAAGCGGCCCATCGGAGCCTTTTTCTGGTAGCTTTTCTGAAACAGCTTGCGGACGAGATTGGGGTGGTTCCAAAGGACCTGGAGTCCGCATTAGCTGCCGTGGCGTCTTAGACCATCTTAGAGCATCTTAGGCGCAGACGCATGTAGCGCTTCGCATCTTGCGATAAGTCCGTTAGACTACGTGATGGAATTCCTGACCCTCGCCACTCATTAGCACCGTTTTCTATGTCCGACGCAGCCATTCATCAACAGCTCACCACCGCCCTCGAGTCCTTCATCGAACCAGAAAGCGGTCGAGCGATTGCAAAAACCGGTCAAGTTGGGGATTGGACGGTTGCCGATGGAGTGGTCGGTTGCCGATTGAGCATGACATCCATGATGCAACCCATTGCGCAGGAAACGGCCGACGCGCTCCGCGACCATTTGCTGACCCACGTCGCCGGAGTGCGAGCCGTCAATGTTCGGCTCGACATCATGTATCGGCCTGCGCCCACGATCGGACAGATCGGTCTCAAAGCAAAAAGTGTGATTGCAGTCGCAGCCGGCAAAGGGGGCGTTGGCAAAAGCACCTTGGCCGCATCGATCGCGATTGTACTGGGCCGTATGGGTGCAAAGGTTGGATTGATGGACGCGGACGTCTACGGACCCAGCATCCCGCACTTGCTCGGATTGGACGGTCGCCCCGAAATCGTCGACGGAAAAATCCAACCGATCAAATCGGGAGAGATGCCGGTGATGTCGATGGGGTTCTTGGTTGGCAAAGACCAAGCGGTCGTGTGGCGTGGCCCGATGCTCCATGGTTCCATCACTCAATTTTTGCGTGACACCGCTTGGGGTGAGCTCGACTATTTGATTATCGATATGCCGCCTGGTACGGGGGACGTGGCATTGACGTTGTCCCAGTTGTTGCCCCTCTCGGGCGTAGTCATCGTGTGCACACCTCAGGAAGTAGCGTTGCTTGACGCCGGCAAAGCCATATCGATGTTTGAAAAGACGAAAGTGCCCGTGTTGGGAGTGGTCGAGAACATGAGCGGCTTTACCGACCCGCAATCGGGACGGACGTTTGACATTTTCGGAAAGGGAGGTGCACGGAACAAAGCCGAGGAGCTCGGCGTTCCGTTCCTCGGTGAAGTTCCAATTCAAATCGCGTTGCGCAGCGAATCCGATCAAGGTCGCCTGTCAGAGGTATTGGCCGATCCAAGCATTGCCAAACCGTTTGAAAACATTTGTCGAGGACTGGTTCGATCGCTGGCTGCACAGATCGCAAACCGCCCGACCCTCTCAGCTCCCTTGCCCGTTCTGTAAACGATTTGGTGGACAACCGCATCCTCGACTGCATTTTTTCCTGCGTCTGGATTCGAAACGCCACCCTATGCAAACCGTCACGGGTAGCGTTGGCAATATCTATCTGAATCTATCTGAATATCACCTCCTAGGTTGGCTGTGACAAACGGTCCGATCTGGATACAATTCGGTCCGTTTGACAGGGTCCGTTTGATTAAGCCCGTGTGATTCGTTCCTTTCTTCCAAGTTGCAATAGTAGTTATGAAAGCAATTGCCGTTCGGCCAGGTACTCCCAATAGTGTTCATGAACGCGATGTCCCGATGCCATCGATCGGAAAAATCCCCGATGGCAAAGGCATCTTGGTCAAGGTTCTCAAGGTTGGTGTAGACGCAACGGATCGAGAAATCAATGACGCTTTGTACGGCAATTCTCCCCCCGGCGATGACTTCCTCGTGCTGGGGCACGAATCCTTTGGCATCGTCATGGAAGTTGGCTCGAACGTTCGCAATATCAAAGTCGGTGACTATGTGACCGCAACGGTGCGACGTCCTGGCGGTTCGATCTACGACAAGATCGGCACCTATGACATGACCAGCGAGGAGACCTACTACGAGCGGGGCATCAATCTGCTGCATGGATACCTGACGGAGTACTTTGTAGACCATGAAGATTACATCGTTCGCGTGCCCAAAGGGCTCAAAAATCTGCACGTGCTCATGGAGCCGATGAGCTGTGCTGCCAAGGCGATTTATCAAGCGTTCGAAGCGCAGCGCAGGATGAAAGTTTGGAGCCCCAAACGCGCGTTCGTTTTAGGCGCAGGCCAGATCGGATTGCTTTCGACGTTGGTCTTGCGACTCAAGGGGATCGAGGTATTCACTTTGGCACGGGCTGACGGTCCGCATCTCAAAAGCTCGATCGTCGAAGGAATGGAAGCGAACTATGTCGCCACTTCCAAAACATCGCTCGAACAGCTTGCCAAAAAAGTAGGTAAAGCGGATTTGATCATCGATGCTACCGGTTCGTCAGCCATTGCATTCAATGCCATGGAAGCATTGGGGCACAACGGAGTGTTGGTGTGGACAAGCATCACCGGTGGCAAAGTGAGCACCACCGTCCCATCGGACAAAATCAACATCGAGTGGGTACTGGGAAATAAGTTGCTGGTAGGCAGCGTGAATGCCAACCGAGAGCATTTCGAATCCGGAATCAAAGATTTGGCGTTGGGCGAAGTCATGTTCCCTGGCGTTCTCGAAAAAATATTGACCAG
>JANODW010000399.1:0-7204 GCA_031412875.1 Pirellula sp.
GGCGAACGGGCTGCCACTGTTTGACCTTGACCCGTTTCTACACTCTCTTCAGCAACAGGGCATCATTCTGAAAAAAAACCATGGAGACTACTCTTTGGCTAAAAGTTCTTGAATCTTGGCTTCCAATTTACGCCCTCGGACGTGAACGGCCGCCACGTTTCCGTCCTTGCCCACGATCGCGATGAACGGAATCGCAGAAATGCCGATCTTCTTTGCGAGCGGTGTATCGAATGCCACGGCATCTGGACGGCTCGATACATAGGTGCTCCAAAGCAATTTATTCGACGCGAGGAAGCCATCCAGGGCCGATCGCTCTTGATCCAAATTGACGCCGATGACTTCAAAGCCCTCTTTGTTATACGATTTGTACATGGCTTCGATGTTGGGGATCTCCGCTTTGCAAGGTCCACACCACGTGGCCCAGAAATCGACCAGCACGACTTTGCCTTGGTAGCGTTTCAAATCCACAGGCTTACCCGCCAAATCGACGAGCTCACTCAGGTCCAAAGGTTTGTTCAAAATGGCGATCCGGGTATAGAACTGGGCACAATTGCGTTCCAATTCAGCCTTCGCGTCGGGGTCTTTTAGGTTCATGATTTGCGAGGCAGCCGCATCGATCAATTCTTTGGCGACGTCGGGACGCCCCGAATATTCGACTTCTACTGCGACTTTCGTCAGAAAGAAAGCTGTCCAAGGAGAAGGGATCTTGGACAGCAACGATTCGACTTTGGCTTTTGCAAGTTGCGGAACTTGGTCTTCTTTGGAATCCGATTGCGCCATTGCGCCCACCTCCATCGTTTCCTTGAGGAGGCTTGCATGCAACTGCCAAGCTTGCATGGCCAAGTTGTTTTCAGGATGGTCTCGAAAAGCTTCTTCGACTTTTTTCGCCAATTCTAACGCGGCGTCATTCTCCGATCGCTTGGCAAGCATATCCACCGCTTGCATCATGGAGTTCAAATTGGATCCTGCCAAAGTGCCTCCGTCGGAAAGAACTTTGTTTGCCAAGCTGATGAGTTCGTCAGCCTTCACGAATCCTTCGCCTAAATCCGCGACCAACAGACCGACTGCTACCGCTTTGGCTTGCTGGGCAACACGCGGGATACTGTTGGACATCTCCTTGGACGAAAGCTCACGCAAGTTGTCCATTGCCGCGACATCTTTGAAGCTCGCCATTTGCGAATAAGCTTCCAAAATCCCTATTGCTGCCGCCGTCTTTTCTTCTTCGGTCGATGCGAGGGTTTGCAATCGCTGCGCCGCTTCCAATTTCATCCGCGACAGGGCCATACCGCGTTCGAGCAACAGCTCCCGTGGCACCTGCAACTCCTTCCTGCGACTGTCGGCAACCAACTCCAAGAAAGCTCGCGAGCCTTTCACCAAGAATTCCATCAACGGCTTGGGCCCATTCAAATCCCCAAGTTGCAACGTCATGTACGACTTAGCTGCGAGCTTGGGGTCCAATTTGCCTGGCTGAAAAACCGGGACGTCTGGGGCTACCGGCAAGGATGCGGGGCCGTTGGCATTAGAAGGTCGTTCACCGACGTCACTCGCCTGTTTTCCTATTTCCTGAGAAGCTGCCCCGCCTTTGATATCTTTGCTTTCTTTGGTGCCGGTCTCCTTGGTGGGCATGTATCCGCTGGTTGCCGCCGAAATCTCTTTCCGCTCCGCTGGACCACACCCTGGAAGGAAGACCCCGGCAGCGATCGTCAAAAGGACTGGCCAACCGACTCGTCTCGGCTGCATTGCACGGCGTTCCATGGCACACCCAACCCCGCTCGACCCACCGCTTCTTACTTGCACCGACATCGCAACCACCTCGTAACTCTATGGACTGAATTACGTAAGCTTGACCGATCTAGCGATTGCCTGCAAGTCCGAGTGCTAAGCTGGGGTCGGACGCCATCCGTTATCTTCCATGGTTCCGACGCGGATCGATTGCCCAGCCGCTGTCTCTGCAGCCGTCACCGACGTCAACCCGCTGGTGCTCCTCAAGCGTCGGAAATGGTTCATGCAGTCGACTCCCCAAAGAATGGCTACGACAATTGCAGATATCATGCCGGCAAAGGGAGCGTTGAGCTGCAAACCGTTGAGCAAGAAGATCCCGACGGCGGACGAGACGGCCAACGCTGTAACACCCAATTTGACATAGAACGCAGAGTTCGTCCGGCGTATGTCGCTTCTATTGATCGCGCGTCGGGCATTGATATTCGCCAATTCGCGAAGGGCAGCTAAGTCATTGCGTTGCTCCGGAGGCTGTTGCCTAGGTACAAACAGCTCCTCATCGAGCTTATCCACGGGAGGGGTATACTCCACGTCCGCAGGGTCCAATCCCATCGCTGCGGCGACCCGCGACCCCTTCTTAACCGGCAACGATTCCTTGATCGCCGTATTCGCCAACGATTTCTCAGCCTCTATGATCTGCTTAGCCGCTTCGCTCTCCGATCCTCCGCGAACCCTGCTCAAAAGCCGCTGCATGTAAAGTTCGATCGACTCCTCGGACTCCTCATTCGCGCCGGACTCCTCATTCTCGCCTGGCTCCGCAAATGCTGTAGAAGTAGCCGCTTGCTCGGACTTGCGAGAAACTGCTGAATGGACCGAGTTCGAGGAACTCTCTGGAGGCATCTGCTCCGATCTCGTCATCGGTTCCTCGTGATCCTCATGATCGACATCGAAGCGATCCTCGATGTCGGATGGCTTGAAGTCGTACTCGGAAACGTTCGGATTCGCAGATGGCGCTGCGGTTTCGGCTTCGTACCGATTGGCTTCACGGAAATCGTCTCGCGCCCCCGATTGGCTGCTGGGCTGCGCGTTCTCACGCAGCAGGTGCCGCAAACCGCTTGGGAAAGGTTCGCTCGGCTTCACGGCCTCCTCAAGCTCCGAGGACGCCGCAATCGCTCTGGAAGTACTCGGTTTTTGCGATGGTTGAGCCCCGAATGGTTCGCTGATCCGGGCCTCCGCGCCGCGTCGACTGCTCGCATCGCTTAACATCCGTTGAAGTCGTTCCGAAATGGAATCGATGCCCGAATGCGACTGGATGGCTGCTTGTTCCGCTGAAGCGATTTCGTCCGGTGCTGTGTTCGACGAAGGGTCGGAAGGTGGTGTGAACCAGGCATTCATCTCATCCCGTTTGAACCAATCCGGCAATTCTCGGCGTGTCGAAACACCCACCGTTTCGTCTTCTGGTTCCGACGCGTCGAGTTGCGACGGTTCGTACTGTGGTGCTTCGTACTGTGGAGCATCGTACTGTGGAGCTTCGTACTGTGGAGCTTCGTACTGTGGAGCTTCGTACTGTGGAGCTTCGTACTGTGGTGCTTCGTACTGCGGAGCTTCGTACTGCGGAGCTTCGTACTGCGAAGCCTCGTACTGTGGTGCTTCGTACTGCGGAGCTTCGTACTGCGTAGCCTCGTACTGCGAAGCCTCGTACTGTGGTGCTTCGTACTGTGGTGCTTCGTACTGTGGAGCTTCGTACTGTGGAGCTTCGTACTGTGGAGCTTCGTACTGAAGTGTCTCGTATTGAGTTGTCTCGTACTGGGTTGCTTCGTATTGGGTTGCTTCGTATTGAGGTGTCTCGTACGAGGGCGACTCGTACTGGGGAGCTACCGGCGAAGGAGTTTCGTATCGTGGTGTCTCGTACAGGGACGTCTCGTACTGGGACGTCTCGTACTGGGAATCTGCGTTTGTAGAAACGGGGTCTGCTTCTTCGGTCGCGTTGGCAGCGTTCCAATTTTCGGACAAGTTTTCGATGCGTCGAAGGGTCGCATCATGTTCCTCTTTTAAATCTCGCAACTGAGAATTCAGTTCTTGAATCTGAACTTGCGCAATCTCCAGCGAACTTGCGAGCTGCTCGTCGGAAACGCTGGTTTTCGCCGGTTGCAGAGCGAATTGGGGATCTGCCATCAACGCATTTTGAGCCGCTTTTTGAGCGAGATGGGCCGATTCGATTTCGAACCTTAAGACTTGAACGGCGTCGAGCAATTCCTTGCGATGCAAGAACATCTCTTGGAACCGTGATTCAATGATTTGTTGTTCGGATCGTGCCTCAGCAAGGAGTTGTTGGAGCGCCGCTGCTTGCTGGCCATTCGAATCATTGAATCGATTGAGCTGCTCGTCGATCGCTCCAAATCGATCGGTTACTTGATCTGCCAAATTGGATATCAGCATTTGCTGAACACCGGTATGGTTGTTTAGCTGATCATCGAAAGCGCCTAGCCGATCCACGAACTGCTCGGAGAGAGTTGATATGAGCTCTTTTTGAGCTCCGGACTGGGTCCTGAGTTGCTCGTTGAGGTTGCTGAAAAGGCGTTTGCCAAACTCGTCGATTTCCTTAGAGACGGATTCGACAATCGATACGTTTTGTCTTTTGGGATCGGTTCCTAACGTGCACTGAATCTGCTCCAGCGAACTATGCAGCGACTGCAATAACGTTTCAATCTTCTCAAGCTTCATCGCGGCCGCCTGTTCGGCAGCAATTGCAGCGGCCTGCTCAGCAGCAATTGCAGCCGCTTGTTCGGCAGCAATCGCAGCAGCAGCTTGTTCGGCAGCAAGAGTTGCAGCGGCTTCGATTGGCGATGGCGAAGCGAGCTTTGACTCGCTCGTTCGTTGCGTGACGACCGGCGTCGGATCCTTGCACAGCCTAGCCGCTTGGTCGACCAGTCGGTTCGAAGTGACCAGCGTGGCGGGAAGTCCGATGGTGGGATGGACAACCAATCGTGCGTTGCCAATGACAATCTCAGTGGCTTCGTCGATGAGCCACTCGCGGACGGGCCGATTCGAAATCAGCGTCGCTCCCTGGGAGCGCAGCAGGGTATGTTTTTTTCCAAAAACGAGCGTCGCATGCAGCGGCTGGACTTCAGCGGAATCTAGTTGAATGCTGCAGCCGGCCGCCGAGCCGATAGTGCATTTAGAATTCCTAATACGCCAAGTCGTTACAATCTCCCCATCTTCACCAATCAAATCAATTTGCCCAATAGCGTGATCGAGTCCATTGGCGTGGCTTGGAAGAACAATCGTAGGGGCGGAATTTCGCATTTGCTTTTTTGGGTAATGCGGATTTTTGGGGTTTGTGCACAGTCAATTAGTGATATCGTCCGGCCCCTTGTGGAATCCTTGCAAAAAATCCTAGGCAGTGCAAAAAAATGTTCTTTTGACCAATGGACAACAGGTTTAGAATGAAAACGCAAGGAAAATTCGGAAAAAACAGCAAAAAAAACTTATCTCTAAGGAAAAACGCAAATCCTTTGCTGGCAATAAATTACGTCAATTCCTAGACTGTTGTTGCTTTTCTGACCTCGCAAAAACCAAGCCGTCAAACCAAAAACCGAACGCTTTTCGTCGCTTTGCGTACTATAGTTCATCGCCACTCACACCCTTCGTTGGGAGGGGGCATCCAATTTCGCGGAGAGTACCATGTCACGAAAAGAAGCCTTGACCAAACTACGAGACGTTTTGTTGATTCGACGCGAGGCGTTACGAAAAGCTTTGGATGGTGACTTGAGTATGCTCCAATCTCTCTCGCAGGATGGGGGGGACGTGATCGATGCGGCCATGGATACAGCTCAAGACGAAATCAGCAGCCAACTGGTGGAAGTCGAAAGCCGGGAGCTCTCCCAAATCGAAGATGCGTTGAGCCGGCTAAAAGAAGGGCATTATGGAGATTGCGAACACTGCGACAAGCCGATACCGCTGGCTCGTTTGCAAGCAGTTCCGTACGCTACGTCCTGCATCGAGTGCGCACGGAAGCAAGAGAAGTACTCGCCCCGATTCTCATCGGGAATGGGTGATTCGTCCCAGGCTTCGAACGCTTCGATTTAATTCTCTTGGGGACCTAAGTGAGTTACTTGTCCCGCAGCGAATTAAAGTAGTCCCGTTGTTGGTCCCGTTGGGCTTTGGGTAGAGACATGTTTTCGATCGCATCCGGGTCATCTGGTTGCGAGTTAGAAATGGCCGAGCGGACTTCTTCTTTGGAGATCCCTTTGCGATTGGGACCACCGACTTTTCCGCCAAAGGTGGTTTCGCCTTTTCGCATCTGATCGCGGACTTGAGAGTCAAAGTTCTTGACGTCGTTTTCTTGTTCTTCTCGGTCCCCTGCCCCTTTGCCTTCACCCTTGGCGTTCTTTTTGTCCTTTGCTTTCTTATCGTTGCATTTGCCGCAACCAGCTCCATCGCATTCGGTGCACGTCGCAGACTTTTTGGCGGATTGGAGATCGTCCATCATTTCCTCTAGTTCTTGCATGGCATCTTGGTCCTCTGCCAGTTCTCCCAATTCTTCCTTGAGTTCTTCGAGAGCCTGTTGTGCTCCCTTTTGGTCCCCTTTTTCCATGGCTTCTTTGGCCTTTTGCATGCTAGCCTTGACGGCATCCATGGATTTGGCCTTTTGGAGATTCGCCTGCATTTGATCGATCTTTTTTTGTAGCTTGGCGGCCTTCTCGAGATCGCCGCTGCTTTGCGCTTTGGCGAGTTCCTTCTTCGCTTCCTCGATGGCTTTCTGTTCGTTCTCTTTGGCTTTTTCTAACGCCTTTTGCATTTGGTCCAACTGCTTGACCAGTTGTTTTTTCTGGTCCTCGGTCAAGCTATTGGATTTCATTTGATTTAGCATTTTCTCCAATTCATTGCCTGCTTTGTCGAAATCGCCATCCTTGAGTGCATCTGCAATTTTCTCGGCTGGGCCTTTGTCGATATCTTTTAAGTTCTCGAGGGCCTTCTTGATGCTGTCGGAACCGCCCATCGCGTCTTTTTTGCGCTCGATTTCTTTTTTGATCTCATTGAAATCGGAAAGCATTTTTTTCGAATCGACGGTGCTAGACTTTTGGAACTCCTCGAGCTTCTTCTCTATTTTTTTGAATTCGTCGGCAGCGTCTTGAAGTCCCTTTTCTTCTGCTTCCTCCCGCTTTTTCTTTATCATTTCCAGAATCGGTTTGGTCTGATTTTTAATATTGGTCAAACGTTCCGAGGTTGAGCCGGGCAGTTGGTTCAGCATGGGCAATTCTGCGTCCGGAACCCAGAACAGCGCAATACAAGCCAAGATCGGCAGCGCGATCCATGGCGTCTGTGGAGCGGTTCGAATCGGAAAATGATCCTGCACTTCGATGCGTTCCGCTTTGGCGGCAGCATCGTTCAAAAGCGCTTCGCCGACCGCCGACTGCTTTTCGTCCTCATTCAATAAAATGGCGCTGCTCAAGCGTTCTCGAAGACCAAAACGGCGATCGAT
>JANODW010000400.1:0-8234 GCA_031412875.1 Pirellula sp.
CTGGCGTTCGCTGGCGCTTTTCGCATTGTTGGGCTGCGCATTGTCGGTCGCATACGCATGGACCAAATCGCAATCCTTGCTCTCGGCTTGGCGCGATCACCAAATTGCGATTGCGGAATCGGATCTTCAGGCGATCAAGGCGTTGTCCTTGATGGCCGGCAATGGGGAGTTCACCGACGGCATGACAGACGCCCAACGCAACGCAATGGACAAATGGAAACAGAATGCGATCGACGCGCTAGCAAAAGGGGGTGAGTTGATTTGGCTGGAGTCTGCCTCCTCGGACGAAGCGCACGATCGCAACCCAGACACCCTCCATTGGAGCTGGAGTGTTGAGCCGAATGGTTTTGCGCGGTTGAAGCTGAGCCATGCATTGCCCCAAGGGAGCTCGCTGGGCAGCGAACTGACGTTGGCTCGCAGATTTTCGGTACAAGAAATGCCCATGCTGGGTGGTTTAGATTGGTTATGGGCGTTCCTTCTTTTTCTCTTTCCGTTGTTGGGAGGCATCGGTCTTGGCAACGCCAAATGGGCTCGCAAGCGATTCCTCAATTCTCTGGCGGCATGGTCCAAACTCATTTCGCATCCTTCGTCCCCAATGGTCGCTATGGACCCTGCGATCTCGATGAAGGAGTTCGATATGGGGGTGGCGAGCATTTTGCAAAACGCTTCCAATGGTGTCCATGATCGGCTTGAAACGATCCAGCGATCGGTCGAGCAGTCGTCGCGGGTCATGTCCGCCATGCCTGTTGGCGTCCTCGCATTCGACCAGAATCAAAAACTGCTGTTCGTCAATCGCGCGGGGAGCGAACTGCTCGGATTGGCTGCTTCTGTTCAATTTGGACAATCCCTGATTGAAGTGATCCGGCAGCCGAACGTGGTCAATCTTATCCAACAAGTAGCCAGGGAGCCGCAGGTGCTCGAAGTGGAATTGGAATTGCCCATGAGCAAAGCGACCCTTCGGCTGCGCGCGCATCCCCTATCCGACCCTGGCCAATCGACAGGCTCGGTACTCTCCAGCGGCGTGCTGCTGACGCTCACCGATGAGACGCGACTCAAGCAGTTGGAGAACGCGCGGCGCGACTTTACCGCGAATGTTTCGCACGAGCTTAAAACACCGCTTTCGGCCATCAAAGCGTATGCGGAGACTCTCCTGATGGGCGCTTTGGAGGACGAGGAAGCAAGTCACCGTTTTGTCGAACGCATTGCCGAGCAAGCGACGCGGTTGGACTCGCTCATCCGCGACCTGCTGCAATTGACCCGACTGCAGTCACAGCCCGACAAGCCGCAGCTCCTCGATTTGCTCCTCGATGATGTTTTGAAAACCTGTGTCGAAGAGCATCGCACGATAGGACAAGCAAAGAAGATTTCCATCGACACGACGGGAGTCCAAATGGATTGCCGCGTGCAGGCCGATCTGGAATCGCTTCGCACCGTCATCGGCAATTTGCTCAGCAACGCCGTTCGCTACAACCGGGATCAAGGTTGGGTACGCGTTTCGACGCGGACGGAGGCGGAACACATTGTGTTAAGCATTGCCGATAGCGGGATCGGGATCCCGCCCGAAGACCTCCATCGCATTTTCGAACGGTTTTATCGGGTGGAGAAGGCACGCAGCCAAGACGCTGGAGGCACAGGACTAGGATTGTCTATCGTGAAGCATCTCGTCCAAAGCATGTCTGCCGAAATCCATGTCTCCAGTGTTTTGGGCAAGGGGAGTGCCTTTGAAGTGCGGTTGAAGCGATCTCCTGCGAGCGACGCATCGCCCGTCCCGGCCGAGTAAACGGCCACTACACCAGTTCAACTACACTGATCTCGGGAAAGCAATTCAGTCGCATCTTTCTGAGCGATCCTACCCCTTTGGTAATGTGCAGCCAGTGGTTTTTCCATGGGTGGAGTCCGCGAACAAAACGCTTATCCACCACGGGCGCGAATGGAGTGCTGCCCCATGGCAACGTCAATTGACCGCCATGCGTATGCCCCGAGAGCATCAGTTCCCATTGGTCATCACCAATGTAGTCCTTGGTGTCGGGATTGTGGGACATCAAGACACGAGGTAGACGATCGGCATCGCGATCGAGCAGCCCGCGGGGTTCAAAATCACGCGCCCAAAGATCTCCCAATCCGATCAATTCAAAAGGTGCTTTTCCCCGGAGCGAAATTTCTTGGCGTTGGTTCATCAGGACGGTGATGTCTGCTTTTTCAAGCATAGCGATTACTTTGGTCGGCGCTGCATAGCCCCCGTGCTGTGCCATCCAAGGGCAGCCGTCATGGTTGCCTGTACTTGCAAACGTGGGAGCCGCTTTGGAAAGGCGTTGCAGGATTCTAGAATACGCGTCCCACTCGTCCCAGCGATTGGTGATGAAATCGCCGGTCAGGCAAATCATGTCGGGCTTTTCGTCGATCCCCATCTGGACAGCTCGCTCGATGAAATCCAGGGGAACGTCGTCGGACGCATGGAGATCGGCAAGCTGAACAATCCGGATGGAAGATGATCCCTTGGGCAAGATCGGTACACGGTGTCTGCCGACACCCATCCAGTTCGGCTCGATAAAACGCATGTCTGTGTAGACAGCCGCAACGGCCGCCACGCACAGCATCCGGCGCCTCGTAAAAAGGCGTGAGCGTGGATTCGTTTCCGGAAGAGATTCGTTTGATGTCATGCGAAGTTTGGTTCCAAGGCAATCGAACGGGCGGCGGGCTCATTACTACCGTAGGATGAGACCTTTGTCCCGTCCGTTCATTCGTTCGGGACGGTGGTCCCAAACTACGGCTTGTATGTTTCAGCCTGCCGCTCGCCTTACACAGTCTGGAAGCGTAGGCCACCGCGGTAGACCTCTGCCCCGAAATCGCCTTAGAGTTCTGGCTCAATCGAAGCCGACATGCTGCCGGTCGATTTTTTGCTGTAGGGATCCAGACCAAACGCTTTGATTTGATCTCGTTTGAGTTCGGCATGCTCCATGGTCGTGGTCGTGCAAATGGCCCTGCCGGTTCGATCGACTTCGTCTGCAATCTTTCGTCCCTGGGTAGGCGAAAGATAAAACAAACTTTGCATCATCTCGATCACGTACTCCCAAGTATGTTCGGGGTCATCCCATAGGATGACATGGTAACGAGGCTGCTTTTTGTTTTTAGGGGGCGTCGTCTTGGGGGTAACAATCGGTTCTGCGACTGCGGAGTTGGAATCGGACATGTTGGTTTGCCTCGCGGTAGAGGATTTGCAATGCGAGAGGAAATGGGTTCTGTAATGGACCAAACGGAATCGGTTTTGCGAACCGAAAATCGACACAATCGACACGCAAAACACTTCCGCTATAACTCCGTTATATTGTAAACGTATCCCCTATGGGTTTTGCAAGAACAAATCGTACGAAACTAATAATCCGCAATGATAGATTTTTCGGCACTCGATGGTTTCCTTCAGAACAACCGTCAAAGTCACTTGGATCAGCTCTTCGAACTGCTTCGAATTGCGAGCATTAGCGCCGACAGCTCCAAAGCCGCCGAGATGGCATTGGCTGCGGACTGGGTAGAAGCCAAACTGGCCTCAGGCGGTCTAAAAACCAAGAAAATCCAAGGGGACGGACCACCGCTCGTCTATGCGGAAACCGAGCCTGTTCCCGGCAAACCGATCGTTTTGGTATACGGTCACTACGATGTGCAGCCGGCCGATCCGCTGCACTTGTGGGATTCCCCACCGTTCGAACCTGTCGTCAAAGATGGCAACATTGTGGCCCGTGGCTCCACCGACGACAAAGGGCAGATGCTCACCCATATCCAAAGCGTACTGGCGTGGAAGCAATGCAATCAGCCTTTGCCTCTGCAGGTGAAGTATCTGATCTAGGGACAAGAGGAGAACGGAAGCGCCGTGCTCGAATCCAAGCTTGCAGAGATCGCGGACGAGATCGCTTGCGATGTCATCGTCATTTCCGATTCGTCGCAGTATGCCAAGGGCCAGCCTGCGATCACTTACGGTTTGCGAGGAATCGCTTACTACGAACTCCGAGTCCATGGCCCCAAGGCCGACTTGCATTCGGGTTCTTTCGGGGGCGCTGTCACCAATCCCGCCCTGGCCTTGGCTCGGATATTGACCGAGATGAAAACAAGCGATGGGGTGATCCAGTTGCCAGGCTTTTACGACTCCGTCGTCGAACTCGAATCGAGCGAGCGCAAAATGTGGGCTAACTTAAATTTTTCGGATGCGGCGTTTGCCGAGCAACTTGGGGTCGATGCTCTCTCGGGTGAACAAGGGTACACCACCCTCGAACGCAGATGGGCCAGACCGACGTTCGATGTCCATGGACTGATGGGTGGTTATCAAGGGGAAGGTGGCAAGACGATTATCCCATCCTGGGCTGCAGCCAAAATCAGTTTTCGGTTGGTTCCCAATCAGGACCCAAAAACAGTCAGTCGTCAGTTGCAAGAGTTTGTTGAAAGCCATACGCCGCCAGGAGTGCGCGTCGAGATCGTTGACTTGCATGGAGGTCGAGGCGTCATGGTCAATCCCAACTCGAAATTCATGCTCGGGGCGATGAAGGCTGTCGAAGAAGGCTTCGATGCCAAGCCGGTTTTGATTCGCGAAGGGGGCTCCATCCCTATCGTCGCGCAGATGGTCGAAGCAACCAAGGCGGACGTTTTGTTATTGGGTTGGGGCCTGGATGACGACGGAGCACACAGTCCAAACGAAAAGTTCTCTTTGGAGGATTACTACCGTGGGATACGCGCAAGCAGCCGTCTGTGGCATTACCTGGCTCAGTAACGGCTTGCGGCCTATTGGAGAGAGAGTGCATTGTTCCTACGAACTGGCTTGAGGATGATTGCAGGCCGTAGCGTAAAGTTTGTCGTTTGCCAACCAACGCCGATCGCAGGTCCGTTTGAATGTCGCCTTGGAAAACCCTGCGGCGACAAATACCGCGCGGTGGTCATGGTAGACGACCAAGCTGGCGAGTCGAAAAACAGCCCGATCCATCCACCGAAGGCATCGTCGCGCCCAAACGCTCCGGTTGCGATCGATCCTTGCCAGTTGCAACACCTGGAAGCGAACATGCTGCGCCTCCTCTCGCAATATCTGTTGACACAGTTGTTGAAGCGGTTGAGAACCCGTCGCCAACTTGAGCGCGCGGTAGTAGACCAGCGCCATGATCTCGGCGCTCAATAGCACCGCGATGGAAGTGCGAAGACCTGCCAACCGACGAAGACGCCGAAAAATACTATCGGTCCATTGCTTGTGAAGTTTCGGTATGCGTTCTTGCTCTAGAAAATGGCCAAGCCAACGCGCGTGCCGATGCTCTTCGTCGATAAAGCGACTGGCCGCGTGGTGGTAGTATCGGTCGCCGTTCGCCAAACCCCATTCCTGCGATCGCTTCAAAAAGTGCTGGCCGCTGCCGGTCTCTCCCAACTGAAACGTCTGTATCGATCGCGCCACGGCCGTGCGTTCTGCCGACAGCAAAGTGGGCGAGTCAGACCAAGCAAAAGTCGCCTCGACCGACTGGTTCGTATCAAAGTAGGCGAGCCATCGTTGGCTAAATGCCTCCGCGAATATCGGTTCGCTTGGGGGCGATTCGGAGATTTCACCCAGCCTCTTGGCCACCGCATCGATCGTTTCGTCGGGAGTACTGGTGCCAGCGGTAAGCCCAACAGCACGGACACCCGCGAACCACTCGTCTCGCAACGCGTCGGCCGATTCCACTTGGATCGCTTCGCATCCCAGTTCGATGCAGCGCTGCGCTAATTGGCGGGTGTTGTTGGACTCCTTGCCCCCCACCACGATCACCATCGAAACAGACTTGCAAAGGGCTTCAAGCGCTTGTTGGCGTTGGCGGGTCGGTCGGCAGATGGTGTCCACGTACCGGACGTCTGCATCGGAGTTGCATTCGAGGATCCGGGCCAAGCAATGTTGGGCCATTTCCGGAGTGGTGGTGGATTGGGACACCACCCCCAATCGCGCCACCTTCCAATCCACGATTTGATCGACGTTTTCGACCACGATGCATTGACGCAAGTCCTCCACGATCCCTTGTACCTCCACATGATTGCGGCGGCCGATCACGATGACGAGACGATTCTCGCTTTGCAGCGTTTGCGTGGCTTCATGAACACGCCGAACGAGCGGGCAAGTCGTATCGATAATCTCGGTGGACCGCGAACTCAGCATCGCCAATCGCTTCTGACTGATGCCATGGGCAGTGATCATCACCCGGTCCGTCAACTTGAAGGTTTCGCGATCCTGCTCGCCGACAACCTGAAAGCCCCGCTCGGACAATTCCCGTTGAACGGTTGGGTTGTGCACCAACTCTCCGTAAATGCTGACCGCGCCCGGATCGTGCGTCTCCCTGGCGATGGCCAACGCGTCTCGCACACCGAAGCACAGTCCCATGAATTCCGCCCGAATCACTCGCATCGTTCTTCTCCCGTTGGAAACGCTAAGTAAAAGTGCCAAAGCACGCCGAAAACTATCTGTTGCAAAGTACTTTGCATTGCAAAGTTTTAGGAAAAAATAAAAGCTCAAGCGGGATTCGCTTGAGCGGATTGGGTGGTTGTTACTGGATCAAAATCCTTCGGCGCTGGGGCGCAATCGACCGCTCTTGGAGGCCCCTTTTGCGGGAGCGGGCACCGAGTTGGGCCTTGCATCCTCGAGCGCTTTTTGAAGCTGATCCAAGTAGGCCGTGAATCGTTTCAAGCCGGCCTTGGTGATTTTGCAAAGCGTCTGAGGTCGATTGCCTTCGAACCGCTTTTCGAGTTGAACGATCTCGGCCTCCTCCAAATGATGCAGGTGGCGATTCAAGTTGCCATCGGTCAAGTCGCACAGCGCTTTGAGCTCGGGAAAAGCGAGGCCGTCGGGATGTCGGACCAGGCAAGTCACGATCCCAAGCCTTGCCTTTTCATGGAAGATGCGTTCCAAGCCCTCGTATGCATACGGAGCGGGTTGCGTTGTCTTTGATTCGTCGTTTCGACTCATTCGTCACGCTCCAAGGACCAATATAAAACGGCAGCCGCCATGCATTGGCCGCCGCCAAAGGAAACCCCCATCAACCACGGGGAATACGCCCACCCTCGGGCTGACAACGCAATACAAACCAAACCACACAGGACGAAATACAAAGCGACCAACGAGACCAGCTTCGGCAAACACCGCGCCGACGCAGCCACCCCCAATCCATAAACAATCGACCATAGACCCGGTAGCATCCATCCCACTTCCGGAGCGCTCCAAGCGATCACAACCGTCAGCGCAAGACCGGATAGCAATGCCGGAATCATCGGTCCGACCGCGCTGCGTGTCATGTGCCGAAACATTGGCCCGGATCGCCAATACCGAACCAACACCTCCCCGAAACCTAGCACCGCGCAGAACAATCCGATCCGTATCCAATAGTTCAGAAAATCCCCCAACTCCGTCGACTCCGAAGGAACCCACCGCGCCTGCAGCAAGCATCCGATCCAAGCCATCGCGCTGGTCGCCATAATCGATGCGGAACGGTATCCGCGAAACGTCTCGGCTCGGTTCAAGCTGGAACGGATCTCGGCTAAATCTTCTAGGGCTTGCTCGATGGATCGCGAATTCATTCCCTTACTCTAGCCATCCTGAATGTACTTTGCAATACAAAGTTGCAAGGAAAAACGGATTGGCTGGATCGCAGTGGCTCCTAGAGAGTGTTCCCCACGAATCACGTTTTGAGCTGGCTGTTGGAGCCTTTGCGATCTTTCACAATTTTTGCGACCACGCCGGAAAGACCGATGATCCCGATGAGATTCGGAAAGATCTGCAAACTGTTCATCAGATCGCCCCAATTCCAAACCAAGTCGACTTTGCTAGTGGCTCCGAACACGACCAATGCGCAGTAGATCCAGCGATAGGGAAGAACCACCCTGGGGCCAAAAATGTATTCGAGCGATTGCTCTCCATAATAGGACCAGCCGGTCAGCGCGGTGAACCCAAAGAGGAACACGCAAACTGTAACGATCGAGCCACCGAATCCGGGCATCGCATTTTCGAAAGCGCTCGCCACCGCGGCCGCTCCATTGAGTTGCGTTTGGTCTTCGCCGACTTTCCATACGCCGGTGACCAATATCGACAATGCGCTGATGGAGCTTGTCACAAAGGAAACGATAAAAACTTCCATAATCGCATTGAGCCCTTGTTGGAATGGGTCCTTGCTGCGGGCCGCTCCGTAGAGCACGCCCGCGGTACCGTATCCCGCTTCGTTGGCATAGATTCCGCGCGCGATACCGTAGCG
>JANODW010000401.1:0-1966 GCA_031412875.1 Pirellula sp.
TCGAAAACTTAGGCAGAAGCATCGCCATCGTCAAAATCTCGGCTCGCTTCATTTCACCCCCGGAGAAGCCATCGTTGACATAACGTCGAGCGAACTCCGAATCCATTTTGAGCTGTTCCATTTTCGACTTGAGCTCCTTTCGGAACTCTCGCATCGGAATCAAGTCCTCCCCTTCCTTGCGATCCGGACGGCGGACGTTGGTGGTTGCATGGCGGAGGAAGTCAGCCGTCTTTACACCTGGAATCGCAATGGGCCGTTGGAAGGCCATAAACAATCCAGCTCGGGCTCGCTGGTCGGCTTCCCATTCGGTGATGTTCTGATCATCGAGGTAAATCGATCCGTCGGTAATTTCGTAGTTGGGATGGCCAGCAATCGCCAGTCCCAGCGTGCTCTTGCCAGAACCGTTCGGGCCCATGAGCGCGTGTGTTTCGCCGAACTTTATTGCTAAGTTCACGCCGCGTAGAATCGCTTTTCCGTCGACAGCGACATGCAAATTTTCGATTCGGAGTGTATGTGACATCTGTACTTTCGATCCAAGGTCAGTTTGAAGAATAGTGGGTATTTAAAAAAAGTTTAACTAGGTAGATTAACAAGGCAGACTAACAATGCAGGTTCATCAACTCGATGCACCCGCAACCGTAACATTAACCGTTGGTTTGAACTGGCAACAACTGTGACCGTCCAAGCGGCATTGAGACAACTCCATTTCTTGCCCCAACGCAGCGCTCAACACCTTCGTTTCCATGTTGCATACGCTGCGATCGTGCTCCAAACCGACCAAATCAGGGTACGGGCACGCTTGTACCTCTAGAATCGGCAATCCAATGCTACTAGTCATGCAAGTGGGAATCCTGCGATTGGTCAGCAGACCCGCCATCCATTGCATCCGGTCCTCAATCGGACCGTCGGCCAACATCTCTCGAAACGCGCCACCCATGCGGGCTGAAACGCGTTCGATCAGAGTGGCTTGCAAATCCGGAGAAGCCAACTGCTTAATCTCACTCCATAACGCAATCGCCAAATCGCTATAAGTCACCCCCGCCTGCTGCGCCCCTTTTGCCGTCAGGAAATAATTAAAGGATGGCCTGCCACGCCCGACTCCTTGCTTGCGACGCTCAATCAATCCGGACTCCTCCAGCCGATCGAGCCGTTGCCGAATGGCCGTAGCCGTCACCTCCAATCGCTCCATCAAGTCCGTGACCGATAGCCCCGCCTGCCGCCTAAGCAGGTCCAGAACTAGCTGATCCACCGGCCGTGTCGGCGGGCTGTTGTTTTGAGTTTTGACGTCCATCAAAATCACGCAATTGCTAGCAAAAATACACTAAATCGCCCCAAAGGAGTGGAGCCGTTGTGGTAGAAGTGTACCGAAAAAGGGAATTTAGACAAGCTGCATTGCGAATAAAGTGCGGGTAGCCCCCCAAACTAACAAACGGACGGGATAAAGGTCCATCCTGCGGTAGTATTGATCCGGCCGCACGCTCTTTGCGGAGACTAGGAGAGCGTTACCTAGGTCATCCTGCGTTTCAGTTCCGCGTCCAAGGTGTCAAGGAATTGATCCGTTGTTTCCCATTTTTGATCCTTGCCGATCAGGATCGCAAGGTCCTTGGTCATGTGTCCCGCTTCGACAGACTCGATGCAAACGCGTTCGACGGTGTTGGCGAAATCAACGACTTCGGGCGTTCCGTCAACCTCGCCCCGGCGAATCAATCCACGCGTCCAAGCAAAGATCGAGGCGATTGGGTTGGTCGATGTCGGCTTGCCGGCTTGATGGTCGCGGTAGTGCCGTGTGACGGTGCCGTGAGCTGCCTCTGCTTCAAAGGACGTTCCATCGGGCGACATCAACACCGACGTCATTAGCCCCAACGATCCATACCCTTGGGCGACGGTATCGGACTGCACATCGCCATCGTAATTCTTGCACGCCCAAAGGTATCCGCCGCTCCACTTGAGATTGGCAGCCACCATG
>JANODW010000402.1:0-1906 GCA_031412875.1 Pirellula sp.
CGCATGGATGTTTGATTGCCTGGATCAGCAGTTATTTATCCTTGCGAGAAACAATGCGATAACAACGCTGGCTCCCAATGTGGATTCAAAGACCTACGGCGGCTATGCGACGTCTATTTTCATCGCGGGCTGGGCGATTGGGGGGCTCATCTTTGGAGCGGTCGGCGACCGCATTGGCCGGGCGAAAACACTTGCAATCACAGTGCTACTCTATTCGGTCAGCACAGGACTCAGCGCGCTGTCCAATACGATTTGGGAGTTCTTCGCGTACCGATTGCTGACCGGACTCGGTGTAGGTGGCGTGTTTGGGCTCGCTGTTGCCCTCATTTCCGATGGACTTCCGCATCACGTGCGATCCAAAGCCCTCGGGTGGTTGCAAGCCTTGTCGGCAGTCGGAAACGTGACCGCGGGATTGTGCAGCGTCGCGGTATCGAGCGTCGATCCCAAAATTTCTTGGAAGTATCTCTTTTTCATCGGCGCAGCCCCGGCATTCCTTTGCATCTTTATCATGCTGAGACTGCGCGAGCCCGAGCGATGGAAGGATGCTAAAAAAGCCAGCCAACAAGTGGGGGGCAAGGCGATGGGCTCCTACGTGAGCTTGTTCGGCGAGCCTCGTTGGGCCAAGCCAGCGCTGTTGGGCATGGTGCTGTGTGTTGCCGGAGTGGTCGGAATTTGGGGAATCGGCTTCTTTAGTCCAGAACTGGTAACCAGCGCATTGGACGAATCGCTGCGGGCCGAAGGACTCGACGGAGAAGCGCTTCGAACCGCGAAAGCAAAGTGGACCGCTTACGCCCTGATCATTCAAAACGTAGGTGCTTTTTTTGGCATGCTTTGCTTCGCACGACTCGCCCAGGCCATCGGCAGAAAACCTGCCTTTTACATTGGAACGTTTGCAGCAATGGGTGCGACCATCTTCTTCTTTACCTTTTTCAAGACTCGCAACGATATCTGGATGAATGCGGTCATGGGCTTTGCTCAGCTATCCTTGATGGCCGGGTACGCCATCTACCTGCCTGAACTTTTCCCGACCCGGCTTCGAAGTACCGGCACCAGCTTTTGTTACAACGTTGGCCGTTTCATCGCAGCGACCGGACCCTTTACACTCGGAATCCTCCAAAAACAACTCGGCGATGCGGCGATCAAAGCGTTACCAGAGGGAGCCACAAAGGTCATGGAAACGTCTGCCAAACTCGATGCATTTCGAACGGCAGCTTGCTGGCTGAGCTGTGTGTATCTGGTCGGATTGTTCGTTTTGCCCTTCTTGCCAGAAACAAAAGATCAGCCTTTGCCCGAAGATTGATTAGAATGAATTTGTATGACCATACCATTTCGCCCTGAGCTTATATCCAAGGATGCCTATATCGCAAAAAACGCAACGTTGCGAGGCAATATTTTTGTCGGCTCGCAGTCCTGCGTCTTGTTCGGCGCAGTGATTCGAGGGGATTGCGTCGAAGTTAAAATTGGGAACCAGACCAATATCCAAGACCTCTGCTGCCTGCACGGCGATCCGGGCTTCCCATGCGTGATTGGAGATAGAGTCACCGTGGGGCACGGTGCCATCGTCCACGGAGCGACCGTCGAAAACGATTGTTTGATCGGCATTCGAGCGGTGGTCCTCAATGGCGCCATCATCGGAACCGGGTCGATCATCGCCGCCGGAGCGCTGGTCCCAGAAGGGAAAGTTATCCCGCCCCATTCCCTGGTCATGGGGGTGCCGGGCAAGGTGGTTCGCGAAACAAATGCCGTTGATGCTGAAATGATTCAGCACGGTTGGAAACATTATGTCGAAACAAGTCAACAATACAAAGCAATCGAAGCATGAGCAAACGCCACGAAAACAATTCCGCTCCGACCGAATTGGTCGCCGGAGATATCGAATATGAGATGGGAATCCCCATCCCCGGCG
>JANODW010000403.1:0-6166 GCA_031412875.1 Pirellula sp.
TGCACCTGGATTGAATGAACTAGTCCCTTTCTCGACTCGAATCTTGGCGACCAACGGAGCATTGGTCGATCGACCTTTTTCTAAATGCACCACGATCGATTCGAGAACCCGAGTGAGACCTTGGAAATCCTCTGCGTTAGCCAAGGCCGACGACACTTGAAACATTCGGGTGACCTTCCCTCGAACGGCACTCGTCGAAGCCGCATCCAAGATCGATGTCCAAGCGCTGCTCGGGTCGGCCGTTTGATAAACAATCCGGACACTGGATGGCTTTTCGCTTTCTGATATCCACTCGATGGGCAGCATCTCTTGATACCAATTTAAACCGATCAAGTAGGGCTGCAACAAAACCAGTGTGCTGTCCTCCACAGAAGAGCGACGCCAATTGCAGGCGTACGTGAGTCCGATCGCGATCAGATGCATCACGAGAAGCGACGATACACCGATGCGCCAAAGCGAACCCGATGGCTTGGGTGCGTTATGAAGAACGGGACTAGGCGGGAGTTTGGATTTGGCCACGTAAAAATGAGACTTGGGTTAAGCGAAGAAAAGGGTGGGTGGGAAAAACCAGAGGGGACCGGCACTCGCCTGCGGGGTAAATGAAAAAACCGAGCTGAATTTCAAAGGAAATTTCAGCTCGGTTATAAAATCCGAAAACGCAATTCTAACCCAAATAGGTCAGACCTGCGCTATTCTGGAACAGCTTACGCTGCTGGAGCTTTGTCGCTAACCGAAGCTGGAGCGGCTGGTGCTGCAGGAGCGACTGGTGCTGGTGGTACAACTGTGGAAGTGCTGATAACGCCAGCATCCAAAGTTGTTCCGCACGAGCTGCAACCGGACGATACCGCTGGAACGGAAACGTAGGACCCCATTGGAGCCGACATTGCCATTCCACAACCGCAGCTTGGTACTGGAGCTGGTGCTGCACAACCACAGCTAGGAGCTGGTGCTGCACATCCGCACGATGGTGCTGGTGCAGGTGCTGCACATCCGCACGATGGAGCTGGTGCAGGTGCTGCACATCCGCACGATGGTGCTGGTGCTGGAGCTGCACAGCATGTTGGTGCTGGAGCTGGAGCTGGGCAGCATGTTGGTGCTGGTGCACAGCATGATGGTGCTCCGCCGCACTTGCTTGCCTTCTTTTCCTTGAGCTTGGCGAGCAAGCCGCCACCGTTGCATCCGGATTCCTTCTTAGCGTGCAACTTGGCCAAAAGGCCTTGTCGTCCGCCGCAACCACCGCAGTCTGCCATAGCTACTGATCCGAAGCTAACTGCAAACGCTGCCAATGCTAGAGATGCAAATCGTACTGTGTTCATCAAAATCTTCCTCCCGAGAAAACAAAACATGGATCCACGCAATGCCACGATGTACTTCCTGATTTATGGACCTAATCTGCCAGAAACATCTCTGGCGCTCCGAGCCGCTCCGACTGCCGTGTACCGACCTTGGCAGACTTTGCTGGTTAGGGGCTTTGCGTAAAATTGGTAAGCTGGAAGCGTAGCAGACTGATTTTTCGTGTCAACAACCTCTTTTGCCCACGCTAGCAATTTACCCAAACCGTTCCGCTCTCGGATTGCGAGGAAAAAGGAGAAATGGCACTCAACAAAGAGCTTGCAATTTGCTACATTTCGGTTTGCCTTGGATAGGCTAATGGTGATTTTTCAGTTTTTTGATGCTGGCAAGGAGATTTCGGCTGTGTATTTTCCGTTGGCTTATCTGTCCCAATACTTTTTTGGCCCAGTGCTTTTCCTAATATCGCTGTTCATCGTCCTGATCATTTTGCTGCAACGAGGCAGGGGCGGCGGACTCACCGGAGCATTGGGCGGTGCAGGCGGTGCCAGCGCTTTCGGCGTCAAAGCTGGCGACATCTTCACCCGAATCACCGCCGTGGCCGTCCTCATCTGGATCGTTCTATGCGCGGTGACTTGCTATTGGTACCTCCCCGAAAAACTCAACATTGCAACGAGCCCGTCGTCGTCGAGCTCCAATTCGTCGGTCCCTGGGATGGGCGGAATCGGAGGAATCGGCAGCGATTTGGAAGGGTTAGGGGGCATGCTCGATGCCAATGCAAACACACTGCCCACAAACACACCACCCGCCAATCCCCCCGCAGCATCCACCGATGCCAGCAAAGTGGATATTCCCATCGAATTCCCAAAGCCCGCAGAAACGCCGGCTACCACGAACGCAGCGCCCAGCGAACCTTTGCCCACGGATCCCAAACCTTAGGCGTCGGCTTCCAGTCCATTTGAGTTCTCTCATTTCCCAACCATTTTTTCGCTAGGTGTTCCTTCGTTGTTACTAAGCATGACCGGGCACGGACAAGCGTCCATGCTGCATAGTGATTTCGCCATTGACGTTGAAATCCGAACGGTCAACAACCGTTATCTCAAAATCGTCTCGAAAGTTTCCGATTGCGTTTCCGCTTTAGAACCGCAGCTAGAATCCATCATTCGGGAGTATTTGAAGCGCGGTAGCGTGACGATTTCGGTGCGAGTGAATCAATCTGGGAAAAGCAGTGCGTACTCGATCAATTCGCAAACCCTCGAAGACTATCTCGCGCAGTCCAAGTCCATTTCGGATAGGCTCGGGATCCAACTGCAGTACAGCCTCGGGGAACTATTGCTTCTGCCTGGGGTTTTGGCCTCTACTCGGCATTCGGAAGACGAAGAGCTTTTGGGTGTTGCCCAACAAGCCGTGGTTGCAGCACTCAAGGATCTCCAGTCCATGCGAAGCAAAGAGGGGGAAGCGATCCGTTCGCAATTCTTGGAAACCCTTTCTCAAATCGCTTCGCACAAAATGCAGATCGAATCGCGGGCCCCGGCAGTGGTCGCGGAATATCGGAGTAAACTAGAGCAACGGGTTCGCAGCGGATTGGCGCAGTTGGGGCACGAGGTCAACGACGTTGATTTGCTTCGCGAAGTGTTAACATTCACCGATCGATGTGACGTTTCCGAGGAAATTACCAGGCTTGCAAGCCATTTGGATCAATTTCACGAAGCGCTTACCCAATCAGCCAGCCAAGGAAGACGCCTCGAATTTTTGATCCAAGAACTTTTTCGAGAAACCAATACCATCGGTTCCAAGGCCAACGATGCACAGGTTTCCCAATTGGTTGTTTCCATTAAGACCGCTATCGAACAGATTCGCGAGCTAGTCCAAAATGTGGAGTAGACTTTCCAAGATGACCCAGTCCGGAAAACTCATTATTGTCTCGGGACCGTCCGGTTCTGGCAAATCGACCGTCGTGAGGCGTTTGTTAGCCGAATCGGAGCTGCCGCTGGTTTTAAGCGTTTCGGCAACCACGCGGCCACCACGACCGGGCGAAGTCGACGGACGCGAATACCATTTTCTTTCGGACCAGGAATTCCAAAACCAGCGTGAAGCGGGCGAGTTCCTGGAGTGCAAAGAAGTATTTGGACGCGGTTATTGGTACGGAACGCTCCGAAACGCCGTTTCGACTGGTCTAAACGATGGCAAATGGGTAATCTTAGAAATAGATGTTCAAGGGGCCCTAGCAGTATTGCAGGACTTTCCACAAGCAATCACCATCTTTGTACACCCCGGTTCGATCGCCGAACTCGAAAAGCGGCTGCGAAACCGGGCCACCGAGAGCAAAGAATCCATTCGGCGTCGCTTGGATGTTGCGGCCGAGGAACTGGCTCTCAGGCATCACTATACCCACGAAGTTATCAACGACGATATCGACACCACCGTTCAGCAATTGTGCAAGCTGCTTTCGCAGTACCAAGGAGAAAAGATTCCATGCTCGAAGAACTAAAAGAAGAATTCATTGTCAACAAAGTTGGCGGTCGCTTCAAACTTTCTACGCTGATCCAAAAGCGTTTGGTTCAAATCAATCGCGGTAGCCGACCCTTGGTGGAAATGAATACCGACGACAAAATGGAAGTTGTAATCCAAGAGATTCTGCAAGACAAAATCTTCTTGACTACTTCCGGCGAACTCAAAGTGCTCAGCGAAACCGCTGACCTTGGCGATTTGCTGGATTTGGACACAAGCGATCTCTAAACATCGCTGAACTCGTACCTTTCCAGACACGGTTTCTTGCGGTGAAGGTCTTATGAATCAGCGAGTGGTTGTCGGAATTTCCGGCGGCATTGCCGCTTACAAATCAGCGGCTCTCGTCAGCCGCTTAGTTCAACAAGGATTCGATGTAACAGTCGTTCTCAGCGAAGCGGCAACGCAGTTCGTCGGACCAGCTACCTTTGCCGCCCTGTGCAATCGCTCTCCTGTCATCCATGCTTTCGATCCCCGCTATCCGATGGGACCGCACATCGAATTGGCGATCGATTGCAAACTCTTTGTCATCGCGCCTGCCACCGCCCACATCATCGCTGGCTGTGCGCTTGGATTGGCAGATTGCCTCCTATCCACTCTGTACCTCAACATGGAATGCCCCATCCTGATGGCGCCGGCCATGAGCACTCCGATGTGGGAAAAACCAGCGGTGGCTCGCAATGTATCGCAATTGAAAGCCGATGGAGTGCATTTTGTCGGCCCAGAATCGGGCTGGCTTTCCTGCCGACGCATGGGCGACGGACGCATGTCCGAACCCGAATCCATCCTTGCAGCTTGCAAGCCCTTTCTCGTGTGAAACGTCCCCAGCGAAGACTCTCTCATGGCGCGAATTGTCATCACCTCTGGACCTACCCGGCAATACTTAGATCCCGTTCGCTTCCTGACCAATGGTTCCAGCGGCCGCATGGGAGTGGCTCTCGCTCAAGCGGCCATCGATCTGGGCCACGAAGTCGTCGTGATCAGCGGTCCCGTTGCCGTTGAGTATCCCTCAGCCGCCCTAGTGACGTATGTCGTCTCTACTCAGGAAATGCTCGATGCAGCACGCACCGCATTTCAAACTGCCGACGGATTGATTGGAGCGGCCGCTCCCTGCGACTATATGCCCACGCAAATTGAAAAGCATAAAATGTCCAAGACCGGCGAGGGACTACAGCTTTCTTTGATCGAGACACCCGACATCGTTGCAACGCTGGGCGCTTCAAAACAGGCTAGGCAATGGGTTGTCGGTTTTGCGCTCGAGACAGAAGATATACGGTTCCGCGCCATCGTGAAAATGTCTCGAAAATGTTGCGACATGATGGTTTCCAATAGCGCTCAAGCCATGAACGCAGAGGACAACACGGTGGAAGTGATTCTGCGCGATGGCAGTATCCTCGGTTCGTTGGCAGGCCCAAAATTGGACGTAGCGCGCGGCATCCTTGGCCACATCCAAAGTCAATTGATTGATCGAACTTCATGAACGAATTCAGCAGCACTTTTCAACATTTACCGGACCTGTCCGTTGCTTTGGATGTATTGGTGGTGGCACCTCATCCCGACGATGCGGAATTAGGTATGGGGGGCGCCATTTGCAAATGGGTCCAACAGGGAAAGAAGGTCGGTATCGTCGATCTCACCACCGGAGAACCCACGCCGTTTGGCAGCCCAGAAATTCGCGCCGAAGAAACCAAGGTTGCGACGAAAGCCCTTGGTGTCACTTGGCGGTACAACTTGGGGATGAAAAATCGGTTCCTCGAACCGACGCTTGAAAACCGGCATCGCTTGGCCAGCCTATTCCGACTCGCTCGGCCCCGATGGATCTTTGCTCCCTATTGGTCGGATGCCCATCCCGACCATGTCGCTGCCACCGAGCTAGTCGAAGCCGCAAGATTTTGGAGCAAACTGAGCAAGAGCGATTTGGCAGGAGAACCCTACCACCCGGAACGTATCTTCTATTATTTTTGCATCCATCTCAAATTGGTTCCACAGCCAGCTTTCATCCTCGACATCACCGACCAATGGCCCTCCAAAGCCGCCTCGATCGAAGCGTATCAAAGTCAATTTGTTACGGGCCGAACCGCCCAGCCTCCCTTCGTAGAAAAATTGCGCGAAGATGCCGCGTTCTGGGGCCGCGCAATTGGTGTACGATATGGCGAGCCATTCGCTTCGAAGGAGCCTATCGGAATGAAGAATCTCGATTCCCTCATATGAACAGGACAGGCCACGGCCCGGCTATGAAGCTTCCAGTCAATCGCGCCCTCACCCTCCTCTCGCTCCTGCTTTGCACCGCTGCTCTCGTGTTCACGGGCTGCTCACCCCAAGCGACCAATGCCCCAGCGACCAATGCCCAGTCGCCCAATGCGTCTGG
>JANODW010000404.1:0-12512 GCA_031412875.1 Pirellula sp.
GGACTTCATTCGACTGGGGCATCCCAAGCCTGGGGATTGGCTTCACCAGTTCCCGGAACCCGGACAGTCCCTGGAACAATATCGGCTGCGAGATTCGCGGCCTCTCCTGACCGCACGACGGCGCTGGATTATTCTTCAACCGCTTGGAGAATTTTCGGAGTCTCAGCGGGTTTTGTTGGAGACCCTCAAAGATTACTCGCAAGCCTATTTCCAAGTGCCGACGCGGATTGCAGTCCCGATCGCGTTGCCGCCGTACGGGGAAAGCGAACTCGCGCGAATGCTGCCGGCGGATGAAGTCCAGGGTAAATACGATCATCAATACGACGCCGTAGCCATCATTAACAAACTGTTGCACCCGAGAATGCCCGCGGACGCTGCGGTGGTTTTGGGGATAACCATGGAAGACCTGTTTGCGGCCGATTTGAGCTATGTTTTTGGGTATGCGAGTTTTGAGAACCGGACCGGCGTGTATAGTTTGATCCGTTACACGCCGGAGTTCTGGGACGAGTTGCCGACCGGCGAGACGAACGTTCGCATGATGGGTCGTTCCGTTAAAGTCCTTAGCCACGAGGCCAGCCATGTGTTCGGGTTAAAGCATTGCGTGTTTTTCGATTGCGTGATGAACGGCAGCAATAGCCTTGACGAAACCGACCGGTCGTCGATGCATGATTGCCCGGTGTGCCATCACAAGCTCCATTGGAATTTAAAATTCGATCCGGGAAATCGGTTCGAAGCGTTGCAATCGTTCCATCGAAAAAACGGTTTCAACGAGGAAGCGCTTTGGGTTGAAAAGCGATCCGAGCATTGGAGACAATCGAATTCAGTACCGAAAGGAAAACGAGTGAGACCATGAGACGCAACCATTTCGCAGTGTTGTTTATTGTTCTTTGGGTGGGGTGGCTGACTCATGCGGAGGCGATCGAATCCAAGCAGCCCAACATTCTGATGCTCTTTGCCGACGATTGGGGACGCTATGCGAGCATCTATTCCGAAGTGAACGGAAAGGGCGGGATCAACGATGCCGTGCGGACTCCGAATTTCGATCGGCTGGCACGGCAAGGGGTATTGTTTCGTCATGCGCATGTCAATGCTCCCTCCTGCACTCCATGTCGCAGTTCGCTCCTTTCTGGTCAGTACTTTTGGAGGACGGGACGGGGTGCCATTCTACAAGGTGCGGTTTGGAATCCAGCGATACCATCTTTCCCATTGCTGCTGCGCGATTCGGGATACACGATTGGCAAAAGCTATAAAGTATGGAGCCCTGGAACGCCAGCCGATGCACCGTTTGGTGGGCAAGCGTATGCGTTCCAAAAGCGTGGGGGGCGATTCAATCAGTTCTCTGAAAACGTGACCAAGATGGTGGCTGCTGGCAAGGCACTTCAAGAGGCTAAAGAAGAGCTCTATGGCGAGATTCGAGGCAATTTCCAGGACTTTTTGGCAGGACGGAAGCCGGATCATCCCTTTTGCTATTGGTTTGGTCCAACGAATGTTCACAGGACGTGGGTTCAAGGAAGCGGGAAGAAACTATGGCAAATCGATCCCGATTCTTTGCAAGGAAAGATGCCACCGTTTTTGCCAGACGTGCCCACCGTTCGTGAAGATCTGGCAGATTATTTTGGAGAAATTGCAGCTTGGGATGCGGGGATCGGAGTCCTATTGGACGAGTTGAAAAAGACCGGCGAGTGGGACAACACCCTCATCATCATCAGTGGCGATCACGGAGCCCCTGGGTTCCCTCATGGCAAATGCAATCTGTATGGCTTTGGAACAGGCGTGTCGTTAGCCATCAGTGGGCCGGGGGTTCAAGGTGGGCGGGTGGTCGATGATTTTGTAAATTTGCCCGATTTGGCACCGACGATTCTTGAGGCAGCGGGTGTCGCATTGCCAGACGTAATGACAGCCCGAAGTTTATGGCCCGTTCTCAAGTCCGACCGGTCGGGGCTGGTCGACGCATCGCGGACTTGGGTGATAACCGGCCGTGAGCGGCATGTTGAAAACGCGAGAGCTGATTATAGTCCTTATCCGCAGCGCGCTATCCACACGGCGGACCATTCGCTCATCGTCAATTTCCGACCCGACCGCTGGCCGCTAGGCGACCCGTATCGGCTAGAGGGAAACGACCTAGCTACGGTAGACGAGATCACCAAGACGACTCGTACGACGCATCCCGACGTCGATGCTGGGCCGACCAAAGGTTGGTTGATCGGTCAACGCCATTCGCCTCAATGGAAATGGCTTTACGAATCGGAGTATGGGAAACGTCCCAGGGTTGAACTCTACGATTTAAGGAAAGACCCGCACGAGACCAAGAATGTCGCCGGCGAAGCAGCTTATGCGGCTATCCAAGTGGACCTTGAACAACGATTGATGGACGAGCTTCGTCGGACAAGCGATCCGCGGATCATCGACGATGGAGAATTCTTTGAGACCCCGCCTCTCGCTGGCCCACTCGTTGGCCCCGGTGCTGGTGCTGGTGCTGGTGCTGGGCCGATTGGAAATCCGATTCCGAACGAAGGCAAACGCAAACCGTCGGACAAGTGAACGGGATAGCGGTTTGAATGATGCGGGCGGCAGGCTGAAACTTAGCCGAAGTTTGGGGCCAATGGGCGGAATTTATGGGTGGAATTTATGGGTGGACGGGACGATGGTCCCATCCTACGGTGGTACAGATCCTAGGATTTGCCTTAGTAGGCATACGTCGGCTTCTCGCGAATTTTAGCGGAGAACTCAGGACTGTCTTGATAGAGGTTGGAGATGGAAGTGATCTTGGCTTTTTCGCGGGCCAACTCAAAGGGTTCTACAATGTCCAGCAATCCGAGTTCGTACGCCAATTTGTCGGAGTGGCCCGGTAGCAGAACCCGCCAGTCGGCTGGAATGCTGCCGGGTCGAAGTTTATTGATGTGATCGACTAGGTTGGTTGTGCAATTGTTGTTGATTGTGTCGTAATATTCGTGCGACCGTTGCAGTTGATTGGCTCGTTCGAGCATATCGACCAATAGGTTTTGAACTTGATCTGGCGTCGCGCGGCCTGGATAGAGATAGACGTCGGCTTTGCGAGCGTTGGTTCGCAGAGGGATGAGGTCGCGCTCGTCTCCGATCAAGTACATCAATTCAAATTTGTTCGTGATACCGCGAATGGGTGAATACGAAGCGCCATGATCCAATCTCGCTTCGACGGAAATGATAAAGTGTCGACCATCCCGGAGCCCAAAACTAAACATCGTATGGGCCAAGAGGGAGTTGTTTTGGAATGGGACGATCAGAAAGTCGATATGGTTTACGTCGGCCAAAGCGAAACGCATGTCGTAATGGCGAACATCGTAATCGGTTTCCGTGCGATAGCGGCAGTTCCGGACATTCCGGATCACGATGTCTTGGTCTAAGAATTCCGCGTAGGGCATGACGGAAAGGTCTGGACGCCACAAACGTTCCTCCCCTTTTTCCGTTGGGAAAAGTTTCTCACGCGTTTTGGCGATCAAGCCGGGAGCGTTGGGAGATTCGAATATTCGGGTGCAGCCGACCGGGATGAGTAACATTGTTAGTCCAAACCATGCAGCCAGCCAACGGCACGAACACCGCGCGTCCGCAGGATCTTTTGTTGGCATGGAGTCACTCGATCCCTCTATGGGTCGCAGCATTGTTTTGCTCAAATGTTTAGCTCAAATCGCTGGTCCGCTCACTTCGCTGGCCCAAGACAATGTTTGTTGCAAGGGAATGGATGTGCATCTATAGCAAGCAAAAGCAAAGCGAGTCAATAGGAATGGCTTCGACAGAAAAGTTCGGCGAAGAGGGCCGCGGCCTCAACCTGTTATTCCGGAGGGCTGCGGCGCATCCAAAGAAGCGTCGGGAGAACGCCAGCCAAAACCAGCGCCAACGCGAGGCCCGACTCCCTGTTCTTGATGCCGTAATGAAGCAGGTCGAACATCCGCATGGCGACCGTGGTTACCTGTGGAGGCTGGACCAACAGATAGCTCGACAGGTCGGCAAAGGCAATGAAAAAAGAAACGACCGCCGCTATGAAAATAGGGGATCGCAACGCGGTCAAACGGATCCAAACGCGGCTTGCTAAAGGAAGGGATCGATCCAACAACAGCAGCGCTTCGTTTTGTTTTTCAAAGCGTTGCATCGCTAGCCACAGGATACCAAAGACGATGGGCAAGCATCGGCTTTGCAGGGCCAGGACAGGTCCACAGAGGGTGCGATCGGCCAGGAAGCCTATCCATTGCGGTTCGCGTCGATCGAAAAGCCAGATCACGAAGAGGTTCACGATGGGGCCTGGGATCGCAAGGAGGCAGACCATCATTCCGGTCGCGAGCCATGCCGACCATTTCGCGCGCGCGCAGCACAATAGACCGCTCCCTAACGCCAGTGCCAAGCCGGTGGAGAGCAAACTGATTTCGAGGCTCCAACCGATCTCGCCAGAAAACGTCCTCGCTTGGGAGATCGAATGGACGAGCACCAGAGGGGACCAGCTTCGTCGGAGCTGGCCTTCGTCCATGCTTGCAACCCAACCTGCTTTGACGATCAGGTTGGCAAGTGGAACGAAGGCGACCATGGAGACCACGATCCATCCAATGGCCGCACTCACAACGCGAGCCATCCCTTTCAATTCAAACGCATCCATGCTGACGGCAGAAGAGGTTTCGCTACTGCTCTCGTGTCCCAGTCGCGATTGCAGCAAGCATATCAACGACCATAACAGCAAGCCAATAAGCAGGGCAAAGGAGCAGGCCCAAGCGATGGATGCCGGATCGAGCTCATTGAATTGGACTTGTTGGTAGACCGTTTCAGTGATGGTTGGCACCTGGAAAAGGTTGGTCACAACCATGTCATTTCCTGTCATCGCGACGCTCCACAATGCACCGGCGGCAATCCAAGGCCAGAGTTTGGGGAGGAGCACGTGAATGATGGTCCAACCGGGACCGAAATCGAGGAGCGCTTGTCGAATGTTTGCGTCGAATGAACGACGGATGCCTAGCTGGCAAAGCAGGAAGCAAACAGGAACCATGGCCATGGACTGGATCCACACAACCGATGCGAGAGCGGTTGTCGGCGACATGGCCGCAGCCACTTGACTCAATCGAAACCAACCCGTCACTCCAAATCCAGCGCTCCAAGCGGTAGCTTGGACGTAGATTGGAACGAAGACCAAACTCAGCACGATCGAAGACATCCACCGATGCAAAGGTACTCGCAAACAGGTCGTCAACAGAGCAAGTGTGAGACCGAGCAAGGAGGCGAGCAAGCCTGTGCCGGAGCAAACAACAAGCGTATTGACGAAAGGCCCACTCAATGTACCGTCAACCTCGCGGCAGTGAGAACCGCTTGAACCATCCCGGATGCTTCTGCGCGATTCTGCCAAGCGATGTCGTGTGCGGTGCCATGCGCGACGCTGGTGCGAATGATTGGCAGCCCAAGCGTCACGTTGACCGCGTCAAACATGTCCAGCAGTTTCAGGGCGATGTGCCCTTGATCGTGGTACATGGCCACCACGGCATCGTAAGCACCCTCGACCGCTTTGGGCATCAGGGTATCGGTCGGGAGTGGTCCATCGACATCGATATGGCTCTCACGTGCTTTCAATACGGCAGGGCCGATGATGGCCTGTTCCTCGAAGCCGAACCGTCCACTTTCACCTGCGTGCGGGTTGAGTGCAGCAACGGCAATACGGGGTGCTCCGGCCAGCCCCATCGCTTTTCGAATGCGAGTAAAAACATCGTGAGCCAGTCTGATTTTTTCGTCGATGTTTGCGATCGTGATATGCTGAAATACTTCGCTGAGGGCCATATGCAGGGTCACATGGACGACGCCAAACCCCGCTTGGCCGCCATGCCTTGGGCGACCGGGTGGCAGGTACAGCATCATGGCATGCTCCTTGACGCCGCAGAGATGCGCTAGGAGTTCGGTATGGCCCGGCCAATCATGCCCTGCCTCGAGCAAAGCGACCTTATGCAATGGCGAAGTCACGATCGCGTCCACTTCGCCCGCGATCGCGAGTTCCGTCGCGCGCACGAGGCAATCGTAGGCGAGTTGGCCGCCGCGTTTGTCGACGATCGGCTGGGTCGCCGCATCGGCTGTTGGATCGCCGGTGGCCAAGCAAAAAAGGGTGGGGGACTGCTTCGATGTCCTGTGGGCCGAATGGTTCTTCCAATGATAGACCGATGCGACTTCCAGGACTTCGAGGTTCAATGAGCAAGCCGCAACGGCTTGTTGAAGAATTGCAGGCCTGCCCAAGACCAATGGGTTGCAATGCGCGTTCAGTAGGCCGCTCGAGATGGATTTGACGATAACCTCGGGGCCGACGCCAGTGGGATCGCCGATGGTGATAGCGATGGAGGGCTTATGGATGTTGTGCATGTCAGGGCTTGGCTGGGTTCGCGATCTTCGCTGTCTCAATGGCTTTGGCGAGCGCCCCGCGCGGGACGGCGGCTCGCCAAACATCGACCACTTTCCCTTGTCCGTCCAATACGAGCGTGGTTGGATAAGAGAACCCGCCAGCCGTCATCATTTGACTGATCCGAGACCTTGAGAATTCCACTGGGTCAAAATAGACAGGCAGGTCGTTCGCATCCATGTTTTGCAAAAATTTGTTGGTGTAAAAATGGAGAGAGTCTTTGGTATCATTTGCACGATTGCTGCTGGCAATGCTTGCAAAGAGAACAGCTTTGTCCTCCGCGTAGCTGCGTTGCGTCGCGACAAAATCAGGCATTTCCTTAACGCAGTCCTTGCACCAGTACCCCCAGAAATGCAATACGACCACCTTGCCACGCATATCCTCGTCGGTGATCGGTTTCTCGGCATTGAGCAGGGGTTGGATATCCAGTTCGGTGATTGTTTGCCCAAGGATTCGAGCCTTCTCTCGTCCGATGACGAGCAGCACGCAAATTCCGGTCACCATGAATAAACCAGCAAAGAGGATCGGGAAGATTGCGGGCGTGGAGCGTCTGGCAGGCGCTGCTTTGGGAACGTTGGGGTCTTCTGTTTGCGACATTATGACTATCAAAAAGCGTTCGATTGAGTGGCGCATCGCGGGACGAGGCGCTGGAAATTGCGCCATCCAGTGTAGTCTACGCGTCCATAGCATGCGATCTCAAAACGCACAGCCGCCTCGGTTGTCAATCGCGAAATCGAAGCGTATCGGGTTGAACAAATGTTTGCATCCTGCGAAAATGACGCCTCGATCCGTTTCGACGCGAGCCGTTTTTTAGGCGAGCGGCAGGATCATTACTACCCAAGGATGGGACCTTGAGTCCCGTCCGTTTGTTCGTTCGGGACAATGGTCCCAAACTACGGCTGGTAAGTTTCAGCCTGCCGCTCGCCTTACTAGGAAACAACCAACGACATGCGATGCCCCTATTGCTACAACGACAACGATGGAGTCCGGGACTCCCGCATCGTTGAGGATGGCAAGGCGATCCGCAGACGTCGATTCTGCAATCACTGCCGACGGCGGTTTACAACATACGAACGGGTCGAAGGGTTGCTTCAGGTTCGCAAACGCGACCACACCCATCAAGACTTCAGCCGCGTCAAGATCGAGCGAGGTTTGCGGGCAGCGTGTTGGAAACGCAAAATTGATTCAGAAGAAATTGAAAAGCTGGCCGCGGAAATCGAATCTCACATTCTGGATAACTATGAAAAAGAGGTCACCAGCGAGGAGATCGGAAGTTTGTGCATGGAGTTTTTGCGAGAGTTGGATCAAGTCGCCTTTGTCCGCTTTGCGAGCGTGTACCGCAGTTTTAGCGATGCGCAAGATTTCGTCGACGAGCTAACTCCTATTCTCAAAATCAAAGCCAAGGCAAAGAAAAAGAAGCCCAGCAAGGATACGGACTAACGATGTTCGTTGCAAATACCGTCTCGAGCCGCATTCAACGATTCGTCTTGTTCGTCGCATTGTTGATCGGGTTGGCAGCCCATGGCCTCAATGGAGTACATGGCATAAATGGGGTTTATGGAGCCAATTGGATTGCGGAAGAGGATTGGCCGCAATGGCGCGGTCCCCACCGGGATGGTCATGCAGCGCCTCAGCCATTGCTGCAGGAGTGGCCCGACGGCGGGCCGAAGTTGTCTTGGAGTTTTAGCAATGCGGGCACAGGTTATTCCGAAGTCTCGGTGGTAGGCGATAAACTCTTCACGCTCGGTCGACGCGGGGCGGAGAATTTGCTGATCTGCTTGGATGCAGATCGCGGAACAGAGATTTGGACAGCAGTACTGGGTCGAGGTGCGACGTCCAATGACTACAGCACAGGCTGGGGAGACGGACCACGTAGTTCCGCTACGATCGAGGGCGAATTCGTCTATGCCCTCTCCGATATAGGGGACTTGGGCTGCTTTCAAAAATCGGATGGGAAAACGGTTTGGTCCGTGAATTTGGTAACTGACTTTGGCGGTGGGATTCCGCAGTGGGGATATAGCGAGTCGGTTCTGATCGATGGGGATCGCGTGATTGTCACACCTGGCGGAAGCAACTTCCTAATCGGTTTGGACAAGAAATCTGGCAAGAAGATTTGGTCCTCGGAGTTCGCTTCGGGCGCTCAATATTGTTCCGTGCTGAAGCATTCCTTCGAGGGAGTTCCGGTGTACCTGACGGCCTGTGAGAAAGGGCTGGTTGGGATCCATTGCGAAACCGGCAAGCTATTATTCCTGAATGACAAAACAGGCAATGGAACCGCGGTCGTTTCGACCGCGGTCGTATCCGGAGATTTGGTTTACCACTCGTCCGCTTACAAGGCCGGCAATGTTGCATTGCGGATAACCGTGGATCAAGGGGTTCTTCGAGCCGAGCAGGTGTATCATCAATCCAAAGAGAGCATGGAGAATCACCATGGTGGATACTTCCTCAACGAGGGCGCTATCATTGGATTTTCGAAATCGCTCCGGGGAGTGTGGATGGCTCAAGACCTAGCGACGGGTAGGGTCTTGTGGTCAAAAAAGGTTGGAAAATCTTCGTCTGGATCGATCGCTTTCGCAGACGGTTTGGCATATTGCTTTGACGATCAAGAGGGAGTGTGTGTGCTTGCGCAAGTGACTCGGTCTGGATTTAAGCAAGTCGGTCAGTTGACCATTCCGGAACAAACCGCATTGGATCGCAAGCAAGGTGCCATATGGACGCACCCGGTCATCGCAAACCGAAAGCTATTTATACGTGACCAAGAGAAGATCTTCGCATACGCTATTGCGCGGGAATAAACTATACTGCGAGTGAATCAACGATTCGGCAGTGCGTCTATCATGGCGAAGCCACATCGTCGCGCTGGGGCTTGAAGTTTCCCTAGGCTTGAGCTGGCTTTTAAGAATGGTTGACGCGATCTTCTCCCCTGAAAACCCTTTGATGCGAGTGAGTCCACCGTGAGAATCTACGTTCCCTATTTCCACCTTTTTTGCGTTGCAGCATTGTTCTTATTGCCTGGGCATCGCCATGTTCACGGCCAAGAAACGGTCACTGAGTCCACGGATGGAAAAATCAGTTTGGTGTCGGATGAGTACAAATTTACGGAGGGGCCGGCGGTCGACGAACTTGGCAATGTGTTCTTTACCGACCAGCCCAACGACCGCATCATGAAAATCGACTTGGAGGGCAAAGTGTCCGAGTACTTGAAGCCGGCGGGGCGAAGCAACGGGATGTTTTTTGCGCCGGATGGGAAACTTCTAGCTTGCGCCGACGAAAAGAATGAGATGTGGGAAATCTCGGCCGACAAAACGCACCGCGTTCTTTTCAGTAGCTTTGAGGACAAGAAGCTCAATGGTCCCAACGACGTTTGGGTCGATTCGAATGGCACCATGTATTTCACAGATCCGTACTACCAACGTCCATGGTGGGCACATCAAACCAAACCGCAGGCCAAGCAGGCGGTTTATCGCGTCGACCGGGATGGCGCCAACATCACACGGATGGACGATGCGTTGGTCCAACCCAACGGTATCGTCGGCGATGCCAAACGCCGCGTCCTGTTTGTAGCGGACATCGGGGACTCCAAGACGTATCAATACACGATTGCCAAGGACGGAACGCTGGTCGACCGCAAACTCTTTTGTTCCAGCGGGTCGGATGGAATGACCCTCGATGAGATGGGGAACTTGTATTTGACTGGCAAAAAAGGAGTGATGGTGTTCAACAAGGAGGGGAAAGAAATTCAGATCATTGCGGTGCCGGAGAACTGGACCGCCAACGTTTGCATCGGTGGCAAAGATCGCAAAACGCTTTTTATCACAGCCTCGGACTCGGTTTACAGTATTCGGCTCAAGCACGCAGGCTTGACCAAATAACATATCGACCGTTGTTGCCAATCGATCGCTATGGATTCCACCATTTGTCCAGTTGGTTTTTCATATCGGCCACTGCCGCTTGATTCGACTCTGCCAGATTGACTGTCTCGGTGGGGTCGGAATCCAAATCGTACAACTCCAACGTGCCTTTTTCGATCGGGGAATTGGGTACGATCAATTTGCGGTGGCCATCGATCATCCATCGCCATCGCAAGCTTTTGGCGGGGACATCCAAGTCGTTTGAGTTGTGCGTAAAGCATTCGCCAAAGATGGCTTTGCGAGACTCGACGGCGGCCGCATCGAGCAGATTGATTCCGGGGAGCGATGGATCGGGCGGCAAGTCCAAGGCGCTTCGCAAGGTCGGCAATAGGTCGATCGACTGAGCCAGCCGATCGGACATTTGAGGCGCAATCTTCTTCGGCCAATGCACCATGATTGGGGTTCTCAAACCACCATCGAACTGGGACTGCTTGGACTTGGGCGCATAGCGTGGATTGTCCGTGCTTTGGATCCAACCATTGTCGGCAATGTAAACGATGATGGTGTTGTCGAGTTGGCCTCGCTCCTTGAGGCTGTCCATCAGTTGGCCGACCGATTCGTCAAACCATTCGACCATTGCCCAGTATTTGGCAACGTGGATCGAATCCGTTTTGTCTTTGTACTTGTCCAACAACCGTTGCGGAGGCGTATGCGGATCGTGGGGCATGAGCGGAGCGTACCAGATCATGAACGGATTCTTGGACGCAATGCATTTGTCCATAAAAGTGGTAATGGGGGACATGGTTTGGCGACCGATCACCAATCCCTCATCGCCATGGCGTCCCCCTTTGGTCATGCCGTCGGTGAACCCGCCCCGTGTGAAATCACCTTGCCACCATTTGCCCGTTTGCAAGGACAAGTATCCATTCTCCTTGAGCAGTTTGGGGAGGGTGACGCATTTTTCAAGATGCTGATTCATTCGCTCTCGTCCGGCTTGAAATTCCGGCGAGCGATTGAAGGCAGCGTTGGTCAAACCAGCCGGAATAGGCGGGTCGTTGGAGGTGATTTTGTTTTGGTGCGGGTACATCCCGGTGATGATACTGGCCAAGCTGGGGCAGCAGAGGCTCGACGTCACGTAGCCCCGTTTGAATGTCAAACTGCCGTTGGCCAATCGATCGATGTGGGGGGTTTGAATGAACTTGTGCCCCATAAACCCGTAGTCGGTCCAGGCGTGATCGTCCGAGATGATCATCACCACGTTGGGCCGTTCGTCCGCCATCGAACGATTTGTTGCGAAGGAAATCAGACACACCGCAACCAGGGCAAGGATCGTTTTCAAAGGACTGTCTCGACGAAATGGGGTTTGCGAAAGTTATTTTGCCGAGTGCAATTTTGCTTTGCGTAGCCGGATGCGTCAAGGAACGCGATCGGCGGAGCGACTATTTGCGATTGCTGGGTGCCGAGGACTTGCTGGCCGAATTGGGTTTGCTGGCGAGACTCGGTTGCACGTAGGGGCGTTTGCGCTGGTATTGTCTGCCTCGCATTTGCAGTTCGCTACGCAAGGTTGGTTCGGTGGTGGCACGCAGCGCTTCGGCGATGGTTCGCTCGGCAGAAACAAAGTCTCCCGAGGCGGCTTGGGCAGCAGCCAATACGTCGAGGACATGGACGGACGAGGGAGCAGATGACAGTTGCACCGCAATCTGTGCGGTCTCTAAAGCGGAGCTACCATTCCGGTAGAAATCATCCGGACAAGTCGCCATCATCCAAGCCGCGTTTTGAAAAGTGCGAGCGTTCTGCTTGTCGAGTTGCATGGCTCGTTGGTACGCGCTGGCTGCTTCTTTCCATTTCCCCATCGCTTGGCAAGTGTCAGCGTACTCGGTTGCGGCCTCGCAGGAATCGGGAGAGAGCTCCATAGCTTTTTCATAGTCTGCCAACGCGGCCGCGCTCTTGCCGATCGCGTACATCGAATGCGCCCTGGCGCTGTAAGCGGAGGAATCGTTCGGTTTGAGCTCGATGGCCTTGTTCAGATCTTGGATGGCAAGTTCGAATTGGTTGCTTTGAAAATAGATCTCACCGCGATTGAAATAGGCGTCCGCAAAATCGGGATTCAGTTGGATCACTGTCCCGAAACTCTCGATAGCCGCCTTGTTGTTCTTTTGGAGGGCTCGAATGATTGCGATATTGTGGTGGGCACGCCATCGTTTGGGATCGAGACGCACCGCGGTTTCAAAATCCTTTAAAGCAAGCGCGTCCAGGTCCTCGGCTCG
>JANODW010000405.1:0-5390 GCA_031412875.1 Pirellula sp.
CAAGTCGATTCCGGTTCACTCGCGGTTTCCGGTTGAACGAACTGACCGGGGAGCGGGTGCGAAGTCGCTTTCGGCAAAAGCGACCCACCTCGGAACTGAGGGACATTGCTTTTTCTGGCGATGTAGGTTGGGTGCGAAGTCGCTTTCGGCAAAAGCGACCTACCTGGGCATTGCAGCAAATTCAGGATTATTGCCTTCGCAACTGAAATAGTTTGAACATCGGGTCGGAGATTTTTGAGGCGCTCGCTTCGGAGAGTTCTTCGGAAAGGATCTGATCGAGCTGGCCCTGAAAAATCTTTTCCGCCCGCCCGCCATCAAAATATGCCGCGCCGTCCTGGGTGCTTCGCATCGAAGAAATCATTTGCGAGAAAAGGGTCTGCCCGATGAAATCTTGGAATGCTTTGCGCAGCTCTTCTCCCTCCGGCTCGGACTCCGATTTATCAGGGCCTTGGATGGATTCTTGGACGCCCGCTAATTTCTCGAATTGAAATGCAGGCGCACTGTTGGCTTTTGCTAACGCTTGATTTGCCTGCGCTTGCAGTAAATCAGTCGGGCGGTTAGTCGTGGCAGCGGATTTTAGGTCGAGCATGACTAGGAATCCTTGTCAGTTTTTTTGCGATTTATGACTCTGTGGGGGAAAGCGGCCAGCGGCTAAGTACCAGCAGCTAAGTGCCAGCTACTCAATAACCAATTCGCCGTAGAGATTGCCTTGCTTTTTAAGCGCTTTGATGATCGAGATTTGGTCCGCGGTGGGAACGGCCAACACGTTCAATGCATCGGTCAGATTCTTAAGCGTTGGGCGCGGCGTTTTTCCATCCTGGGAACTCAATGAGACAAAATTGCCACCGGCAACGTCCGCTCCTCCTCCGCCCCCGCTGCGAGTTGAAATCGTTAAGTTCTTGTGGGAGATCGCGACGGGCGCGATGGTAACATCATCGCCAATGATCACGACACCCTCCCGTTCGTCGATGTAAACCCTTTTCTTGTTGCGCAAATTGAGGAGTTGCAGATCGAGGATGACAGACAGGAACGATACAGGATCGTCCTTGTAAGCGGCGGGAATCGTGACTTCGATCGTCGCCTGATCGATTGCTCTGGCGATTTTCCGTTCCGTTCGTTGCGACGAACTCGATGGGTTCCTCGAATTCGCGGTCTCATCAACGCTGCTCTGGTGTTCGTTGATTTTGAATTCAATATTTTGCGAGGTAGCGATGGATCGATGATCGGGATCCACGATGAGTGTGATCTTATTGCCCAAAATGAACTCATTCGAAACGGTGTACTCCATTTTGCATCCTTCGACAATCTTGCCCGAAGTCGGGACTTTGGGACTATCGATCATGATGGGTCCGCTCGCTAAACCGTAGACCATGGGTCGATCGGCCCGAGGACCTAGCAGATGCGTGAGCAAAAGGTTTCCCCCCTCAAGGCTTTTGGCGCTGATGGCGCTCACCTTGCAATTGAGCTTGTCCCCTTGCTGTGCTCCGCTTGCAGGAATGGTCACTTCGACAAAAACGAGCGCCACGTTTTTTGCATTCGACATCTCTTTTTCGATAATCCTACCTTGGATATCGCTCGCGACTTGCCCACCCATGAGTTGCATCGAACGGGTGAGAGCGCGCACCGTCGGCTTGATATCGCCCCCATCGCCAGTCCCTTTGAGCCCAACCACCAACCCTAAGCCTTGCAGCGTATTCTCCTCCTGCCCCTTCAGACGGCAAATATCTTTGATACGAAGATCGTTTTGCGCTGACGAGGTTCGTGCGAGACAGGCAAAAACAAGCAATGCGGCAAAGGGAAGGAAAACGTTCCAAAACCTTGTTCTGCAATTGAATACTTCCACTGAGAAACCTCGGACCTGAAATGGGCTTGCGATCGGCTTGGTAAAACTGCCAAGTCCCCCGGCGTTCTTAATTCTGCGCAGGTGCATCTTTCATACACCGATGGCAATTCGATCGCTATGTGGATCGAGAAACCAGGGATAGTTAGGCAAACTGGGCAGTTGGAATTCGAGCGGAGGTAGAAAATTCCTGTTCCAGCCCGCTTGCGGAGTGCCCCAGGTCCTAGCTACGCTGTGAACAGTTAATGCTTGCTTTTTCGGCAACGGGTCGCGAATAAGCGATTTCAAGCTCGACTTGAAGGTTGCAGAAGGCCATTCGCCGTCTGGGATGGATCGGAAAAGAAAGCAGATTCTGCTTCGTTTTGGAAACTGAAAGGTTTGATTGATGGCTGTGCACGCTGACACACAATCTGGTTCGAGCGCCCCTCCGCTTGGTATGAGTAGGCGGATCATTTTGTCGATCATGATGTTCCTTCAGTTTGCAATCTGGGGCAGTTGGGTCATCGTGTATTATCCCTTTCTGTTAGGCAAAGGCTTCACACCCACCCAGGCGACGGCGCTCAATGCCAACGTGTATTTGGGAGCCATGCTCTCGATGCTTTTTGCGGGCTACCTAGCAGACAAAGTGATTAACAGCGAGCGATTGATGGCGATCTGTCATATCGTCGGTGCGGGCTTGCTGTTCCTGATGAGTCAGCTCACCGATCCGTCTCAATATTGGACGTTGTTTGCAGTGACGTTTGGCTATTCGCTGGTATTCAATCCAACCCTTTCGGTGATCAATTCGTTGACCTTTCGAAATGTGCCCGATAGCGGTCGCGACTTTCCGGGGCTGCGAGTCTTTGGAACGATTGGATGGATCTGCGCTGGCTTGCTCATCGACCAAATTTTTTCGGGTACGACCGAAGGGGCGGATGGCAAGATGGTGCCCAACACGATTGCCACTAGTGGACCGCTCCTCCAGGCTGCCGTCATTTCGCTTCTCTTAGGGGTGTATTGCTTGGTGGCATTGCCAAAAACTCCACCGGCAGGGACGGGCGCAGGCGCGCTTGATTTCTTGCGTGCGCTGGCGATGCTCAAAGATTTTTCCTTTGCGGTGTTCTTTGTCATCACGCTCATCGCCTCGATTGCCATGGGAATGTATTTCAATTCTGCGGGCGATTTTCTAGGCAAGGGTGTCGGCGTCGAGAACGTCGGCTCGACGTTGGCGATTGGTCAAGGCGTCGAGTTGTTGTTGCTGGTGTTGCTACCGTTCTTTCTCAAGCAATACGGTCTCAAACTGGTCATGGCCGTGGGGTTGTTTTGTTGGGCGCTTCGCTATCTGCTCTTCGCCCATGCGACACCCGAAAATCCTTGGTTTTGGTTTGCAATCCTGGGCGTCGCGTTGCATGGATTTTGTTTTGACTTCTTCTTTGCAGCAGGCTTTATCCACGCCGACAAATCGGCTCCTGAGGATTTGAAAGCAAGCGCGCAGTCGCTGTTAGGTTTCCTGGTTTATGGACTGGGCACTTGGTTAGGTACGATTGTGAGTGGACAACTGACGGAAAAATACAAGAACGCGGCCGGAGGGACCGACTGGTTCGGTTACTGGATGGTGCCCAGCGTCGTGTTGTTCATTTCGTTAGCGGTCTTCCTGGTGCTGTTCAAAGTCAAATCGCCCTCGAAAGGATAAGCACACCGGTGCTGTCCTTATGAACATGGCTGGGATCATGGTGCTCGGGACCGACACCGATGTTGGCAAGACATACGTTTCCTGCTGCATCTTGCAGTCCCTGGTGCAGCGAGGAATCCGTGTCGGTGCTTACAAACCTGTCGCCAGCGGTGCACCGTCGCGCGAACAAAGCGACGGTTACCAACTTTGGTTAGCAAGCGGCCAAAGAGGTTCGCTCGACGAAGTCAACCCGCAGCGATTCCTTGCCCCGCTTGCTCCCCCCATGGCAGCCGAACGCGAGGGCAAACAGGTTTCGGATTCCTGCATCTTAGAAGGGGCTCATCACTGGCGCGCGCACTGTGACTTCTTGTTAGTCGAAGGGGCGGGCGGGCTTTTCTCTCCCATGAGCTGGACCATGACCAACGCCTCGCTCGCCCTGGCGCTGAAGTTCCCGATCGTGTTGGTATCCGCCAATCGACTCGGGGTGGTCAACCAAGTTTTAACGACTCTGGAAGCGACCAAGTCCCTGGGGCTAGAGGTCCGCTGTGTAGTCCTCAATGCAGTTGCCAAAGAAGCAGATCCATCCACAGAAACCAATCTGCGAATGCTTCAAGCGTTTCTCGGCCGCCATCCCGTCCCGCCCACCGTCTTAGTTCTTGACCACCGATCGAAACAATTCGAACCGACCGCCCCGCCGTGGGAAAACCTTTAAAAAAATCTCCGAACCGTACCAGCCAAATCAAACCATTTCAATCGACACCGATCCACGGGCGTGACGGAACCTTACTAAACTAGGTGGACGTGACGGAATTTGGTGGACGTGACTGGGCGAGTGTTCTAAAACAGCGAAGCAACCAGCGGTTTATTTGCGAGGCTTTTTTTTGCCGTTTTTGTTTTTGAGACGGCTCGACAGCGCATCGCTTCTCGACGAAGGCTTAAAACTCTTGGGACGCTTTTCGCCTCCGGCTTTGCCCGAGGATTTTCTCGAACTCTTTGGACCCAGGGACAATGGGGTTGCCCTGCGACTCACTTTTTCGAAACCGAAAATCAATTCGCGTTTGGCTGCATCCGTTCGCTCTACGCGTACGATCAGCTCGTCCCCCAAACGGAACCGATTGCCTTCTTTGTACCCTTCCAACGTATGTGTATCGCGATCAAAACGATAGCGATCGTTTGGCAACGCACGTACGGGAATCAAACCATCGACGGGTATTTCGATCGCCCGCACGGTGATGCCTGTCGGACGCACTCCGGAAACGACACCGGTGAGCAACTCGCCTTGCTTTTTGGCCATGAAGTGCAAGAGTTTGACGCGGATCAATTCCCGTTCTGCGAACTCCGCGTTTTGCTCCGCGTCGCTGCACGTTTGGCCCAAATGTTCCAGCACTTGTTCGTTCTCGCGCGCCGGCTTGCCCTCGATCAGCTTCTGAACAATACGATGCACCACCAAATCCGGATAGCGCCGAATCGGACTGGTGAAGTGGCAATAATGGGTCATGTCGAGCGCATAGTGCCGCTCAAACTCCGCTTGATACACGGCCTTGGACATGCTCTTTAGAATTGCATAGTTGACTGCGTATTCGGTCGGCTTTCCTTTTACAGCGTTCACGACCCGTTGGATCTCAAAGCGATCTTCCATGTTCTCTGCTTCAATGTCCAGTGCCCGGACGAACTCATTGAGCCGTCGCATCTTTAAACGATTCGGGGGCGCGTGGGCTCGGCGCAAGAACGGCAGTTCCAGTGAATCTAGCCAAGACGCGACTGCTTGGTTTGCCGCCAACATGAATTCTTCGATCATCTGATGGCTCTCGGTGTGCAGCACCAAGTGCGCTCCTCGCACTTTGCCCGTCTTGTCCAAATCGATCTTCACCTCGGGCAAGGTGAGTTCAAGGGCGCCCT
>JANODW010000406.1:0-7682 GCA_031412875.1 Pirellula sp.
GTCCATCACCGCCTGCACTTCACATCATTGCAGAGCGACCAGTCAATACAGATAGACTTGCCGGAGACGGAAGCTATCGCACAATTGGCTTGGCTACAGGATGAGATTGTTATGTTGGACAAAAGCAATCGACTGACACGCGTCAATGCAGCAGGCGGGTTTCAAAAGCCCGATGCCTGGGACATGCGACCGTCTTCGATCCCCACCGATGGACTTAAAACCAATAACTGGTTGGGGATGGGCCAGTCTGGCGATAGCAAGAAATTGTTTCTTCTCGAAGGTTCCGAATCGCAAAGCGTTGGAACGTTCAAAGTCCCTCCGAGTGCGTTTCGCATTTGTACGTATTCACCGGCGTCCAGCGTTGTTCTATTGAACTTACCCATCGTCCTAAATTGGAAAGATCGAACACCCAGTATTTTCGTGGATCACGAAGGTGTTTTTTGTTTGACGGGCGCTAATTACGATGGCGAGATCGGGACGTTGACGGTGTGGAACACCATGCAGGAAAAAGGGATTGCACTGGCAGGAACTCCTGCGATCGCAGGGTTGCAAGAAGTCACGAAGGTCGTGTGGGTAGATACGATGGGAAGTTTTTTGATGTCAGGCATTTCCAAGGACTCGGAGGAAGATTGTCGTTTGGTATCGGGTTCATGGAAAGACGGTAAGATGCTGTGGTCGACTCTCCGAATGCCAAATGCACTGCCCATTGGGGCTATCCTGGTCGATTCGTCTGACAGTGTTCTTGTCGCTCAATCGACCAAATTACTGCGTTGCAGCCGAATCCCAGCGGTCGGAGACAGCAACGCGTGGGAGACAAAAGAGCTTTTTGACTTTGAAGATGGATTGATGCCAGATGGGAACGCTCAAACGGGGGCAACCGGCAAAATCAACGCCATTTGCAAACTGAACGATCGCTGGCTGATGACCGGACACGAGACCGGGAAAGCGTTGATGTTGAACCAAGGTTCGGGCGAGCCGCTCATTGGGTTCGAAATGGCTTCGAAACTCGATTGCTCCATCCAAGACATTCAGGTTGCTAACGGCAAAGTGGTCTTGGTGGGGCAAGACGGTCGTTTGTTATGGTTCGATTTGGCGGAGATCGTTCTGACCGCCGAGTCATGCAAAAAAGCCGGCATCGTTCCGACGCGATTGAGCAGTACATCGGTACGCAGTTGATGCGACGCAGTTAACGCGAGTAAACGTCCGCAGTGCCGTTGATGGGGGTGCGATCAAATCACTGGGCGGTGGACTCTGCAAGTCCGACTTTGTTGACGATCGGTAGGTTTGGGGACGCGGATTCGGGGTTTCGGCTTGAAATTTGCAGAATGTTTCGCAGCCTTTTAGCATGCGTGGAGTCGGGGTGCAGTGCTAGTATTTCGATCGCATAGGTTCTTGCTTTGACTGGGTCCACCAAATCTTTGGCAAATTTGTTCGCTTCCCAATCGCCTGCATGGAGGCCCATCAGCATCCAACGCGCTCTGAGTTTTGCGGGCTCATCGCTCGATTTTAGGATCGACTGGTATTTCTCTGCGGCATTGACATATTTAGCACTCAACATTGCAATGTCTGCCTCGATTTCTAAGAGATCCGCAGGCGCGTCTTTGTTTGCATTTCGCCGAGCTGCATCCAAGTAAACGATCGCCTCGCGTCTCCATTTGCCGCTCTGGCTCGCATTGGGGCTAAGCACGATTCGGGCCATCCGAATATTGGCCGCGATAAGGCATGCGGTCGCGTTTTCTTTCTCGAGTCCTAACGCTTCATCCACTCGTTTCTCAGCTTCGTCCAATGCTTTGGCGATCTCCGCGCCGGCAGCGTCGTTGGCCGCGATCAATTCGAATTCTACGATCCCCTCAAGTGCGAGCCTCGCTTTCACAATAAGGTTTTCGACCGCGCTGGTCTGGCCGAGACTTACATTGCGACTTCTGACCGGTGAGTTAGGAGTTAATTTTGCCATCAGGCTGCGAAGGTCTGACGGCGGGGCTAGCGATTTGGTCGCTTGTGCAATTTGAACAAGCACGGCGTTGCTCGCTTCGGAATCCTTTCGGATTTTTGAATCCACGGAGATAGGTTTGACGATGTACGATCCACCCGTCGTTTCCAAAAGCGCGTAGTCATACTGGATCTTGTCATTGGCAGACGCGTTCTTGAAGACGCACAGTACGTAGTCTGCTCCAACGCTTTCGCCAACTGATTTCGCCAATAGCTCTTGTCGCAATTCGCGTTGAATCGCGGATGAGTATTCCTTTTTGATTTTGCTCGATGAAACTGGCTGCGCGCCGATTTGACCGAGTTGAGCGCTGATCTGACTGGCAAGGAGAACGGTCTCGTTTTTGGCCGCGCTGAAAAAATCAATTCCTTTGATAGAGCTTTCCGCTTGCTTGGGCATAAAGGGCAACACCGCGATGCGAACGGCTCGATTGGATTTGGCCTCGGACAACTTGGGAATGGAGTTGGCTACTTTTTCGATGTCATCCAATGTGATGGGTTCAATCGCAAAGTACTCGACTGCAGCTCTCTGAGCTGCCGATAGAATCTCCGCTTGGAATCGTTTGTCCGACATATCGAAACAAGTTCCTCCCGTATTCTCAGCCATCTTGCCGAAGAACTCGCGTGTTTTGGGAAGCACCTCTTCATAGAGTTTCTGGTCTTCCTCGCGTGTCGGACAAAGCAACGAATGGATCGTTATTCCTTTGTCCTTGGCTAAGAGGATGAGTTGTTCGTCCGAAAACTTTCGTTCTGCGCCCGTGGTGTCCTGGAAGCCCTCGTCGAATGGCGGCGCGTCTCCTATCAATAGAATCCATCTGGAAACGGACGGGTCCATCGTCCATCCCAATTGGCTGATGGCGGCATGAAGACCTGCGTCGACAGGTTCGAGAAAATAGGGCGCTCCCGATTGAGGCAAAAGCTTTGCAAGCCCCGCATGGATCGCAGTCGGATCATTGGTAAAGGCATTACCGACCTGAGAAAGAGGAAACTCGATCATTTGAGCGGCACCGCTATCTCGGTACACCACCATCTGTATCGAAATCTGATCTTTGAGCACAGCCGTCAAATCACGAATTGTCCCTTGGAGTTGTTTCTGTATCGCCGCCAATTGGGGCGCCATGCTTTCTGTCCCGTCCACAACCAATGCCAACTGCAACGTTTTGAAACGTGTCACCTGATCCAGGAGGCTTGTCCGTTGTAAAATAGCCATCGACTTGGGTTCTGCGGCAACCACCGGACTAAACAGTGTTTGCAAAAGCCCTCCACTGACTCCGGAAGAAGCAAGGTCATCTGCTCCCAAAACGGACGCGTCTGCGTAGGCTGTGATCAGAGCTATCCAGAATCCTGCAAATGAGAGACCCGCTGAGGAGCTCGCGGGTCGAATTCGATTTTTCATAAAGTATCAAGCCAAGTCAGGAGCGTGGGAGATTTGCTGATAGCACCTAAGCGGTTGTCGATCGAAGATGTCGAATGTTTCCTTTAAAATTTTCTTTTTGGACGCAACAGGTGCTCAGGTGCAATCGACAACACACACATGAATACCAAGTTCTTTGCTCTCATCACTGTTTTTGCTGGATTCTCTGCGATTTCACAAGTGTTGCGTCCGTCCGACACGCAAATTGTCCTAGGTGATGGCAATCCTTCTAAGCCGTGGAACGTTGTGGCGCGGAGCCCGGCTCAACTGCCGTCAGAAAGCTCGTTACCCAACCGTACCCTTCCGATCCTGGCTACCAGCAATTCCCCAAAACTCCCTTCCGAATCCACGTTGCCGAGAAAACCAGTAAAGCAATCGGTTGAGCCGAGTTTTCGATCAACGGAGGGGACGGTTGCAGCGGGCCCACCTTCACGCTCAATTCCCTCGGAATCCGAGTTGCCCACTCGAAAGCCTAGCGATTCGAACATACTCATTCCCTTTGCCGAATCCAATGCTGCGCTGGAAGCAAATCGAAATGCCGCAGCGACTCCCAGCACCGACGAATCGAACCGTGGTAGCCTGGAATCGGAGCTGTTGAAAGAAGAGGGTGAAACCACGCCGTGGCCACGATTGATTCAGGCTGGTCATACGGCAGCGATTACCGCAATGGCCTTTGCTCCCGACGGCAACGCCCTTTATACGGCAGGCAGAGACAAACTGGTTCACGTTTGGGCTGTCGACGCAAATCAAAACTGGACACATCGCGACACGGTGCGTTGGCAAGTGGGACGCGGTCCTGGCGGCAACATCAGTAGCGTGCTCTCTACCCATCCCTTTCTCCTTCTGGGCGGCTATGGAATCAAAGCCGGGCGAGAGATCGGCGTTCTCGACCGCAATGCGCTTACCACCCTATCGCCCCTGCTCAACATCGCCGACCTAAGCGCGCGTGACACCGAAGCTCTTATCGACCTATCCACGGATAACGAATCCACGATCGTCGCTTCAGACTCTCAGGGAGGACTGGTTCGATGGGAGCTCAATCGGAATACCGGCAAATGGAACTCGACGCGTATTCGTGAAAGCTCGAACCGACGCACGCGTTTCGCCCCGATGGCCCGCGTCGGAAACACCAAAATGGTGATTTCAGAAACACTGGCAGACCAAGCGAGCCCAACGTACCAACTCGCATTACTCGATGCCCGCGATGGAAAAGAAATAGAGATCTTGACTCATGCGACTGCGACCTCACAAGGAAACGAAATACTTGAAGCCATGTTCGGCGATCTTGAAAAGGCTACCGGCAAAAGTCTTTTAGCAACGGAGAAAGCAGAGTTAGTCCGACGGATCCTTCCCGCTTCGGGCCGAACGTGTACCAAGATCGCTTGCTCTCCGTCTGGCCATTATATTCTGACGCTCGATGATGCTGGTTGGCTGGCCATCTGGCAATCAGGCAAAGGCCTGATTCTGAAGTATCGGCAAACCGATGTTCTCAATGGGACTGTTCTAAGCGATAGCGCCTACGCGTATACCACCGTCGCTTGGTCTGAATCCGAGCAAACATTTTTTGCCGGCGAAATCCAAAGAAAAACCGGTCGTGGCCGGATCCAAAAGTGGGTTGCAAATGCAGATGGTCCATTCCGCATTGCTAAGGCGGTAGATCTAGACAAACCACCCTTTCATTTGTCGTCGCAAAACGATCGCTTGGCAAACGACAATGGAACGCAAATACAAATCCGCAATCTCGGCGACTTGTCGCTCCTATCTGAATTAGGCCGGAATGCATTCCGTGCACCCAAGCAGATCCAATGGAATGCCGACGGGAAAATCGCATGGAAATGGAGCGATATGACCGGCGCGGAAATGGCGATGGGGATCGTTACCAATGAGGACGGCGAACCGCGATTGCAATCGATCGATCCGGCCCAACGACGATGGTTGATGCCGCCGTCGGTGCCCAAAGGCGAGCTTCCAAAGTACGATTCGAAAGGGTACCTCGCCGTTCTACTGCCCAACGGGTTGAAGGCGAACCTTAGTTTAGACGTCGGTGCAAACGAAACCATCTCTTCCAGATATGGTCAGATTTCTGCAAGCTGTTGGATCCTGGACGCCAATGCGAGTCCGACAGGGTTAGCCGTTAGTTTTATAGATGGAGCGGAAATATGGGCCTTTGGATTCCCGACGGCCGGGCAAACCGCCTGCCCCTTGTGGCGTGTGTTTCGCGGGCACGAAGATAGTATCAACGCATTGCAATGCTCGGGTGACGGACGGTATTTAATCTCTAGCAGCCAAGATCGTAGGATTTGTTGCTGGCCACTGTGGAAGTGGAATGCGGCCTTGGACGCGTCCTTGGACCCGATCGCTAAGTGGGGAGTCCAAGCGGAGATCGGCCCGGATGCAGTTGAGATTCGGGAAGTTGCTGCGGAAGGCCCACTTTATGCAAAAGGGATCCGCGAGGGAGACCGTCTTGTTAAACTCTCATGGACAGAACCGGACCCCAAAACCGGCAAGCTCAAAGCAGATTCGACCGAAGATCCAAAGGAAATATGGCGTAAACTTAGCCAAGCGAACTTTCTAACCAATTTTGCATTCTGGGTTCAACGCGGGGCCCCAGATGCTCCGCGTTTTGGTTTTAAACGTGTGTGCCAATGGGAGCCCTTATTGACTGCCGCTGTCAACTCCGATCGGGATTGGGCCGCTTGGACCCCGCTTGGATTCTACGATGCGTCTTTCAATGGGGATCAGTTGTTTGGCTGGCAACTTAACCGCGGACCCGACAAACGGCCCGACTTCCTACCCGCAAATCGATTTCGGGCGTCATTGGAGCGGCCCGACGTGATTGGAAGGCTGCTTGATGCAGGCAATATAGTAAAGGCATTTGAAAAAGTGGCTTCTCAAATTCCGGGTGGTCCCAAAGGTGTACTTTCCAACTTGATTGCGCTCCAGCCTAGCGTCGAAGTGACCGTGCCCCCAACGGTCGCGTTCGCGCAGGGCAACGCCGTCCGACTTCGAGCGAAGGTCAAGATGCAACGGGGTCAAAGGCTGTTGTCTTCGCGGGCGTACGTCAACGGCGTGGCTGCCACCGACTTCAAGTTCATCGGACCTTCTCTGGGGCGCGTCGACCCGTTAGAGACGGACAAAAGACTATTTGTGTTGGAATGGGATGCGACCATTCCTTCTGATCGCCGACTCAAATTCCAGGTATTCGCCGAAACGGCGGAACACAATGTTGGAGTGGGGGAGGCAATGGTTGATCGCGCATTAGAAATCCAAGAAGTTCCACGAGCCAACTTATATGTGCTTGCAGCCGGGGTTTCTGTCTATCGAGACCCTTCTCTGAATCTCAACAAACCCGCGATCAATGCACGGCGAATTGCGGACGCATTGGCCGACCACTTCCCCAGCCCCAATCCATCACGCGTATCTGTATTGACGGATGCAATGGTCACTCCCGTCGCCTGGCGTTCCGCGATCCAAACGCTGGTCGCACGCCTCAAAGGAAACGTATCTCCAGACGATGTCGTTTTGATCTACTTGACCGGACATGGACTGGTCGATCCGATCACCCAGGAGTATCACTTTGTGACAAGTCGCGCGTCGATAAGGGATCTGCGAGCGGCCAAATATGAGGATTGTTTGTCGCTGGAAGATTTGGGACCGCTGCGCGACGTCGGGTGTCGCAAGCTGGTGATCCTAGATACCTGCCATAGCGGTGCAGCGCAGCAACACAACCCGTCCCGACTCAAACAAGCCGTGCGCGCACTCCAAAACGATCAAATGTTTGTGCTGACCGCTTCCGATGGAAACCAACTCGCGTTCGAGGACGCATTTGCCGACCCGCTCATCCAAGCCCTCGATGGCCAAGCCGATACGAACAAAGACCGATTGGTTTCGCTGAGCGAAGCGTTTCGGTTTGTTAAAGAAAGCATGAGGGGACAAGTCAAACCACAGTCTCCTACGCTGGGTCCTATCGATCTATTGGACTTCGCCAATTTCCCAATCGCTCGCACGTCGCCAACTCGGACTGTTGCCCATCTCGACGCAACCCCTGCAGGGCTCAAGCGACCCGTTGGACTCGCGTTGCCCATTTCATTGGGGATCGGGCAATGAGCAGAGGATTGCCCTGGTTCCCCTTGTTTTGGATCGCAGCGGCCTCCTTAGGTGCCGTTTTGGTTGGCGGCGGCGCACTGTTGTTTCTCTCGAATCGTTCGGAATCCATCGACCGCCTTGCCTCGAAGAATCGCGTCGACGGGGATGATGCGACCGCCTATAAGTTAGGCAGTTT
>JANODW010000407.1:0-3254 GCA_031412875.1 Pirellula sp.
GTCCAAAGCTGTGTTCTCCTTTTGATCTCATCTAAATCACTGAACTATGGCAACAGTCTTAATTGACAAACTTCTATTGGCTTGCATCAAGCAAGGGGCTAGCGACATCCACATTGTTGTCGGGCAGCCACCTGTTTTTCGTCTTCATGGACGGATGCGCAAGTTAGAGACAAAGGTATTGGAGGCGGAGGACACGGTTCAACTGATGAAGAGCATTGCTCCGGAGCGCTGCCAGCGGGAGCTGCAGGAATCCGGGAGTTCGGACTTTGGCTTTGCGTTTGGGACTTTAGCTCGCTTTCGTGTTTCGATATTCAAGCAGCGCGGTTTCATTTCGATGGTACTGCGTCAGATTCCGACCGACAAGTTGACGCCGGAGCAGCTTGGATTGCCCGAGTCGGTGATCAAATTGTGTTTGCGTCCGCGAGGTTTGGTATTGGTGACGGGCCCGACGGGATCGGGCAAGAGCACGACGCTAGCGAGTTTGATCAATTTCATTAATGAAGGGCACGATCACCACATCATTACGATTGAGGATCCGATCGAGTTTTACCATGATCACAAGAAGTCGACGATCAACCAGCGAGAGGTAGGGGTGGATGTCCCGAGTTTCTCGGAGGCGATACGCCGAGCGTTGCGTCAGGACCCGGATTGTATTTTGGTGGGTGAGATGCGGGATTTAGAGACGATTTCGGCTGCGATTAGCGCGGCGGAAACGGGTCACATTGTGTTTGGAACATTGCACACCAACAGTGCAATGGGAACGGTCAATCGGTTGATCGATGCGTTTCCTGGGAATTTGCAGGATCAGATCCGGACGCAGCTTTCGACGAGTTTGTTGGGCGTGGTGGCTCAGACGTTGATCCCCAGGGTTGGTGGTGGGCGCGTTGCTGCTTATGAAGTGCTCATTGTGACTTCGGGCATTGCGAATTTGATTCGGGAGAACAAGACGTTCCGGATTGGTTCGGCGATTCAGACGGGGTCGAAGTTTGGGATGAAGCTGATGGATGATGCGTTGTTTGATCATTGGAAGGAGGGGCGGGTGACGGTAGAGGATATTTTGGCCAAGGCACACCGTCCGGACGAGCTAGCCAAGCGCATTGTGAATGCTCGGCACGGGATCATAGAAAAAGAAGAAGAAGGGGAAGCGGTAGAGCATTGAAGTGGACATTCCATCAATGCACCTAGGCTTACGAGAGGAATCATGAGATGAGTACGCGACGCATAGGCCAGATCTTTGTAGACATGGGGTTCATCACCGATGAGCAATTGCTATTGTTGCTCGAGGAGCAGCAGCAGCAGCCCGGTGCGTTGTTGGGCAAGCTTGCGGAAGACCTGACGTTGATCACCGACGAGCAGTTGGCCCAAGCGCTTGGCGAGCAGATGAACATGAAGGTCGTATCGCTGGGGGAAAGCCCGGTTTCGCCGGAGCTTCTCGAGAAGCTGACCGAGACGATGGCGCAGCTCTATCGGGTGATTCCGGTGAAGTTCGATGGTCACCGATTGACCGTGGCGACATGCGACCCGCAGAATTTGAGCATCCAAGACGAGTTGCGGACGTTCCTGGGGTTCGACATCGAGATGGTGGTTGCGACGGAACGGGAGATCAAGGCAGCGATCGAGCGCTATTATTCGTCGGATAGTTTGAGCGTTGAGAAGATCGTCAAAGAGTTGTCCGAGGACACGGAGCTGTTCAAGCAAGCGACGAGTTTGTTGCAGGGGGACAAGTTTAGTCTTGACGGCGCGGAAGCGTTGGCGGATAGCGCGCCGGTTCGAAAGCTTTTGAATTTGGTTTTGTTGTTAGCGATCAAGGATCACGCGAGCGACATTCACTTTGAGCCTTTTGAGGACGAGTTCCGGATTCGGATCAAAGCGGAGGGAGTTCTCTATGAGATGGTACCGCCGCCGCGTCACTTGGCGTTTGCGATCACGACACGAATCAAGGTGATGGCGAATCTCGACATTGCGGAGCGACGGCTACCGCAGGACGGACGTATTGAGTTGATGGTGGGTGGTCACCAAGTGGACTTGCGAGTCAGCGTGTTGCCGACCATGTTTGGTGAGAGTGTCGTTATGCGAATCCTCGACCGGTCGGTGGTATCGTTGTCGTTGACGAAGGTGGGGATGGACGAGACGACGATGGCCGCGTTTCGCCAGGTGATGAAGCGTCCCAATGGGATTGTGTTGGTTACGGGCCCGACGGGTTCCGGCAAGACGACGACTTTGTATTCCGCATTGTCCGAGATGAACGAGATATCGGAAAAATTGATCACAACGGAAGATCCGGTCGAGTACGACATCGACGGGATTGTTCAGATCCCGATCGACCACGACATCGGAGTGACGTTTGCGTCCTGTTTGCGAGCGATTTTGCGACAGGATCCGGACATTATTTTGGTGGGTGAGATCCGGGACTTGGAGACAGCGGAGATCGCCGTCCAAGCTTCCTTGACGGGTCACTTGGTGTTTAGCACGTTGCACACCAACGATGCTCCGAGCACGGTGACTCGAATGAAGGACATGGGGATCCCGACGTTCTTGATCACGGCTACGGTGGAGGCGATTTTGGCGCAGCGACTTGTTCGGCGCATTTGCACGAAATGCCGAGAGGAGTCCGACCCACCGATGGAAATCCTGATGGACTTGGGCGTGACCGATGCGACGCGTAGTCAATACAAATTCTATCGTGGCAAGGGTTGCGACAATTGCAACAACACCGGCTACAAGGGGCGCATTGGTCTCTTTGAGTTGATGATCATGAACGACGAGTTGCGAGACATGATCATGCAGAATGCGACTTCGGATGAGTTGCGAGTGAAAGCGGTATCGTACGGAATGATTACGCTGCGGGATTACGGCAAGCAGTTTGTGTTCGATGGATTCACAACGGCCGAAGAGATCGTGAGAGAAACGGTACACGATCATTAGAAGGCTGAAGGCTGAAGGCTGGGGGCTTTAAAAAAAGATGCGGTTTAGCTGCATCCACAACGCGTAAAACTAGACGACTGATTAACTTAGGAAAACGATTATGCCTGTATACCAATTCGAAGCCATGGATCGCACCGGACAAGAGATCCGGGACGTTATTGATGCGGCCAGCGAAGAGGAAGCGCAGAATACGATACGTCAGATGGGTTACTTTGTAACCAAGCTGTCGCTTAAGAAGGGGGTTCAGGCCAAGGCGGTAGGCCGCAAGCGCAAGCGCCCTTTTGCGATGGGTGGTGCGAAGACGAAGCACATTTGTACGTTCACTCGCC
>JANODW010000408.1:0-5981 GCA_031412875.1 Pirellula sp.
GTCGCAACCGCGCCGAGCGACGAGCGGCAGCATGCTCCCGCCGCTACCACAAACGATCCCTATCCGGCGGACGCAGTGCGATGCGGAGTGTGTATGGCGGGTCCGAATTCCAGGGATATCTGTTTCAAGGCGTTGAAAGACGGCATCGATGGAAGTCGGGATCGGGAATTTCCCATATCTGCCGACGCCGAGGGATTCGTCGGTGGAGATTTCGGGAGAGAAAGCGGTGAGCGGTTGGATCGATTCCAATTCCAGCAACTTCGCCAGTTGTTGATTGATTCCGGACTTGGCGTTGTCCCATGCGGTATGCGGGGAGTAGATTGCGATGCCTGCCTCGATGGCTCGCAGGAGCAATTTGCCCGAGGTGGTATCGTCGGTAATTTTGGACAGCGGTTTGAAAGGAATAGGATGGTGGCAAATCACCAATTGGACTTGTTCCTGTATCGCCTCCTGCAGCGTCGCGGCTGTGAGGGTTAAACAAGTCATTGCACCGGAGATTTGGCGGCCGCGATTTCCAACCAATAATCCCACATTGTCCCAGCTTTCTGCGAAGGAGAGGGGCGCAATCTCTTGCAAAGTTGTCAACAAAGAATTCAGGTGCATGTCATTTTATTCAGGAGGCGATGAGATCCGGGGATGCCTTGGAGATGCATCGTCGGGTAGCGGGAATAGCCGCGCAAAAACTCCTCCGCAGGCATGAGTTTTTTGCCTGCCGGTTGGACCGAAGGCAGGGCGAGCAGGCCGTCGATGGCAACGGCGTACAAAGTTGCGGTCGGAAAGGATGTGTTGAGGACCGATGCGATGCGATCGGCGATCAAGGCCTGCATTTTTTTTAATGGCTCGCCGAACAGCAACTGGCCGGGTTGCAGTCCGAAGGCTTCGACATCCAACGGGAAGGGAACGATTTTCGGAAGGATGATTCGTAGGGACTTGCCATCGGGGAATTGGAGATGAGCGAAACTACCTGGCCAAGGTTGCAAACCGCGGGCGAGTCGATCGAGCCAAATGACAGGATAGTGTAGGTTGAGTTCGCCATCCTCTTTGGTCAGTCGCGGCGCTTTGGTCGCCAACGTTTTGTCTTGGGCTTGGCCTAATCCGATGCAATCCTCCAACGACTGCATTGGCTCAAGCATCGCGACGGCTTGGAGGGTCGATGGAACACCGATTTGGCTAAGCCTGGCTTCGAGTTCTTCGGCGGTTTCTGAGGGAGTTATTTCGGTCGTGCATCGATTGAGAACGGGGCCGCCGTCCAAGGCGGGTGTCATGTGAATGACTGAGACGCCGGTAGTGGAATCTCCAGAGAGGATGGCCCATTGGACAGGAGCCGCGCCGCGGTGACGGGGGAGCAAGGATCCGTGAAGATTGATGCCACCGAGCTTCGTCGTAGACAGAGCATCGCGAGAAAGGATTTGGCCGTAATCGCAGACGACCATCAGATCCGCTCGTTGTTCAGCGAGCCATTGGATCGTGTCGGCATGGTTGATCGAGATGGGGTCGGCCAGAGGCAGTCGATGCTCGATGGCCCAAGCGCGAACGGGGCTCATGGGCGGCTCCTTTTTGCCTGCGGAGGGAGCGGTCGGCCGAGTCACGACATGGGCGATCTCGTGTCCTTTTTCGAGAAGTGCTTGGAAACTCGGTACGGCAAAGGGACCTGTCCCCATCAAGATCAATCGCATTGCGAACTCGAGACGTTTGGATTGGGAAACGAAAATGGGCAAGCTAGTTGGCCTGCCCAAGTCGTTTGATTTGGCTAGAACTCAGTCTTGGGGATTAGACCATGTCCTTCAGTTTTTTGAGAGCCCGAACCTTGACCGCTGTAGAAGCGGGTTTGGGGTCTGCCCATTTCATTTCGCCGGTTTGGGGATTGCGAACTTGGCGCTTTGGGAGAGCCTTCTTTTGAATGCGAACGATCTTGCATAGATCAGGGATTACGAACGAGCCGACGCCCTTCTTGCCAACAGAACTCGAAATCTCAGCTTTGAGAGCTTCAAATACCTCTGCAATTTGCTTCTTCGTGAGACCGGTCGCTTCAGCAATGTTGGTGAAGATCTGGACCTTGGTCAGTGGTTTTTCTGTCTTGGCAGCTGCTTTTGCCATGCGATGAATCCCTTTCAACGAACCTGAAATCATGATTGATGTCCAACCTAGGACACAACTATTCGCTGAATTAAAGGTTGCCCTGGTTTAATTGCAACCGGGAAAGGCTCTTTTTTCGATAAAAACGCTGGAATATCGGCAAATATTCGAAAAAAACATTGGGAAAACCGAATGTTTTGAAAATTTTCAAAAAAAATTCAACGAAAAAGCCATTGTTTTACGCTCTTCCGCCTGGTGAAATCCCCATCGGTTGAAACGTTGCACCGACCGGATACTTGCTCCGATTGAGCTTCATTTTGAAATCCAACGCCTGGCTGATGTCGATTTTGAGAACGTTGGCAAGCGCCAAACAGTATGCGATGACATCGGAGAGTTCTTGTGCTACCGGGGAATCAAACGGCAATGGATCCTCTGGCAGGTCGGGATTATCCCATTGAAAATGCTCCATCAATTCCGCAGCTTCGATGGCGACCGACATCGCAAGGTTTTTGGGGCGATGGAACTTGTTCCATTCTCTTTCTTGAACAAATAGGTCGACCAATCTTTTGAGTGCATCGATGGTGACGGTTGTATCGTGCAGTTTTTCTGGGTCGTTTGGGAGCATGTGCGATAGCCTTGACGATCTACAAACAATGAAGACGATGGTTGCAGGTTCGCGCGATGCGACCTCGGTGATTCTAATGATAGAACCAAGACACACCTTTTCGCAGTTCATTTGCAAGTCCATTAGGAGATATTTCGATGGCGGTCCTCGTCACCAAACCAGCACCCGATTTCAAAGCCACGGCGGTCCTCAAGGACGGTTCGTTTGCAGAGTTGACCTTGAGCCAATTCAGGGGCAAGTACGTTTTGTTGTTCTTTTACCCGCTCGATTTCACTTTCGTTTGCCCGACCGAAATCATCGCTTTCTCCGATCGAGTCAAGGAGTTCAACGACCTCAACGTGGAGGTATTGGGCGTTTCGGTCGACAGCGAGTTTTCGCACTTGGCCTGGCGAAATGTGGCCCGTTCTAACGGCGGCATCGGACAGATCAACTACTCGCTCATCGCCGACCTCAATAAGCAAATTGCAAGAGATTATGACGTTTTGCTCGGTGATGCCGTCGCTCTTCGCGGTCTGTTTCTCATCGACACCGCGGGCTTCGTCCGCCATCAAGTCGTTAACGACTTGCCCCTGGGACGCAGCGTGGACGAGGCATTGCGAATGGTGCAAGCCCTCCAGTATGTCGAGAAAAATGGGGAGGCTTGTCCAGCCAATTGGCAAGAAGGAAAGCGGACCATCAAGACGACGGTCAGCGACAGCAAAGAGTTTTTCGGCGCCGAGTACCAAGCCTAGCAACAGGCCGAATCCCACCAACCGTAGTTTGGGACCTTTGTCCCGAACGAAAAATCGGTCCGAAAAATCGGTCTGGAAATTAGGTCCGGAAAAACGGGTTTATCCGGCGGTGGTATCGAAACTCCCTCAGCGTCCTCGCTGCGGCGTCGAAATTGTCCTTATTCGAGCGGCGGGATCAATACTTCCGTAGGATGGGACCTGTGTCCCGAACGAACAAACGGACGGGACAAAGGTTCCATCCTACAGTTGGGATTTTTCAGGCCGGCGCTCGCCCGAGAGCTTTTGTTCGCCATTGTTATGTTTCATTTCCGATTGCGGGAGTCTTCTGGTAGCCAAATTTTATGTCAACCCCCAAGGAAATAAGTTCGAACGAGGCGTGTTCCCAAGGCATCACAAAAGCTTCGCTAACCCACGTCGATGACTTGGGGCACGCGAGAATGGTCGATGTCGGTGGCAAAAGCGAGACAAGACGCGTGGCTGTTGCCCGAAGTCGCATTGCAATGAGTTTTGAGGCGGCAGCAGCGATCAAATCCAATGCGATTGCAAAAGGGGACTGTCTCCAAGTTGCTCGCATCGCTGCCATTCAAGCTTCCAAGCAGACGAGTGTATTGATCCCATTGTGCCACATTGTGCTGATTGAATCGGTCGAGGTGGTTCATGAATGGGTTTCTGAAAACGAGTTGGAGTGGAGGGTCACGGTTAGGTCGACTGGAACCACGGGGGTGGAAATGGAATCGCTTACTGCGGCAAGCGTGGCGGCATTGACCGTTTACGACATGTGCAAAGCGATGGACCGATCAATGACAATTTCCAATATTCAATTGCTCTCGAAAACAGGTGGGGTTCGGGGCGATTTCCAGCGAAAAGAGTAATGGGCCATGGATTCCGTCGATTTCAATTTGCGTTCATCCAACACGTGCGTGGAAACAGCCGCCCCCAGTTTTGCTAATTCGGTTGCGCAGCGCGCTGCGGAATATCAAGCGTCGGTCGCGTTGCTGACAAAGCCCTCGGATGCTTACCGGGATCAATTGAAATCGGCCATGACTCCGATCGCAGATGAGTTGAGGTCGGTCGAGCAGTTGCTGCGACGCGAGTTGACCGTTGGACAACCTGAGATCGCAGACATGTTGGCTTATGTGTCTGACTTGGGAGGCAAGCGTCTGCGCCCTTGCTTGCTGCTGTTGGCCGCTAAGTCCGCTGGCGGGGCGACTGAAGAATCGATCCGTCTAAGCGTGGTTGTCGAATTGGTTCACACTGCGACGTTGGTTCACGACGACATTCTCGACGAAGCTTTGGTACGAAGGCACAAAGAAACAGTGCATCAGAAATGGACCGTACCGCTGAGTGTTCTCGTCGGCGATTGGCTTTTCACGCACGCGTACGGTTTGGCCAATCGAGGTACATCGACGATTCCTGGCCGTTGGATATCCGATGCGGCCAAGCAGGTGTGCGAAGGAGAAATGCTGCAAGGGAAGAGCATCAAGCGATTCGACATCGGGATCGGGGAGTATTTGAAATTGCTCGATGCTAAAACAGGCGCGTTGTGCGCCGTAAGTTGCTCGCTCGGGGCGTGGAGCGCGGGTGCGGACGAGTCCACTTGCTATCGGCTGCAACAGTATGGCCTCAAACTAGGAACGGCCTTTCAAGTGTTCGATGATTGGCTCGATGTGTGGGGCCAACAAGAGAATGCCGGCAAAACGTTGGGAACCGATCTGGCATCGTTCAAGCCAACGATGCCCACGATCCGCACGTTGGAGTTGATGCCGGTAGAGCAACGCGAGGCATTGATTGCTAGGCTCAATCGCGGCGAAGCCAGCGCGGCATCCGAATTGCGAGTGGCCATGGAACGCTGCGATGCTTCCGAGTTCACTCGAAATTTTGCCAAGGGATTAGTGGCCGACGCCATCCATTGCTTGGGGGATATCACCGGGAATGCGTGTTTGATCGCACTTAGAAATCTAGCGCTGGCCGCCGTCAATCGCCTCGGGTAGGTTTGCGATCGGCAAATGGGGCACACATGTCAACCTCCGATCCAATTTCCGAGGTGTTGGTGCAATAGAAAAAGAGAAACGCATACTTAGAAACAAAGAGGCGCTGAGGGCACAGCGATCATTGAATCGCACCTGACTTCTGTGGCCTACGTTCATCTGTGTTGCAAATATATTCCGCCATCAAACTGTTACAATCGCGATTGGCCATGGCGATATGGGTTGCACAGCCATTGCGTCCGAAAGGGTTGGAACGAAGACAATGGCTTTTGAGAATGGAATGGCGTTTAGTCGAAGATCCCCAGCGAACCGCCATTCTTGTTCCTCGCTCCAATCGGTAGAAGTGGGTTCCTTGGAGACGATTTGGGAGAACGCCAGTTCCTCGGACGTTTTCGATTTAGCGGCAAGGCGATCGATGTAGGTCACTTTTTTGGCCCCTTGTTCGACCAGCCACCTGCGTTCGATCATGATTCCGTACGGCTCCCAATCCCATCGGGCCAGGTGGGAGCGAAAGCAACGCATCGCCATAAGATCTGAAATGGAATTGCCGGAAAAGCAAAC
>JANODW010000409.1:0-6565 GCA_031412875.1 Pirellula sp.
GGGATCGGCGTAATGATCGTTCGGGCTAGAAAAAAACGACGCACAGCCAACGCTCAATAATGAGTACCTACAGCGCAAAGTGTCGACTTTTGCTCCGCAGACGCTCACTTTCGCGGAGCGAAAGGCGACTTTGGGGCTACGCCGCGCTGCAGTACTAATTGTCAGACAGGGCTGTGAGTTCCGAACTGTAATTTGGAGCTTCTTGCGTAATAGCGATGTCATGGGGGTGATTCTCGCGGACCGTTGCGGCCGAAACCTGGATAAAACGTGCGTCCCTGCGAAGCTCGTCGATGGTTTGGGAACCGCAGTAACCCATCCCAGCTTTTAGCCCGCCAACCAGTTGATAAACGTAATCTGCCAGCGGTCCTTTGAATGGCACACGACCTTCGACTCCTTCAGGAACCAGTTTTGACATCTGGTCCTGCGAGCCTTGTCGATACCGTTCACTTGACCCTTTGATCATTGCACCGAGCGAACCCATGCCTCGGTAGGCTTTGAAGGTTCGACCTTGGTACAAGATCATCCGACCTGGACTTTCAGCTAAGCCAGCGAACAAGCTACCGATCATCACGCAATTGGCACCCGCTACGAGCGCTTTGGTGATGTCACCGCTGTAGCGGATTCCTCCGTCAGCGATGGTTGGTATGCCTGCTTTCTGGCAAGCTTTGGTGGTTTGATAAATTGCGGTGATTTGCGGGACACCGACTCCAGAGATGATGCGCGTCGTACAGATGGAACCTGGACCAATTCCAACTTTGACTGCATCAGCTCCTGCGTTGGCCAAATCGCGTCCCCCTTCCAACGTTGCTACGTTTCCGGCGATGACATCGATGGACCATTGTCTTTTAACCTGCTTGACCGTTTCGATGACGTTGACTGAATGACCGTGTGCGCTGTCGACGATCAGTACGTCGACACCTCTTGCGATCAATTGTTCAGCTCGTTCGAAATCGAACACCCCGATCGCGGCACCGACTCTCAATCTCCCCAGCTCGTCTTTGCAAGCATTGGGGAAACTGCGGATCATGTCGATGTCTTTGATCGTGATCAACCCTGTTAGTTTGTATTCATCGTCCACCAGTAAAAGTTTCTCCACCTTTTTATCCGTTAAAATCCGCTCAGCTTCCGCAAGCGTTACATTCCCCTGCGCCGTCACCAAATTTTCTTTGGTCATGACCGAGGAAATCGGCAATTCGGAGGATTCTAGGAATCGAAGATCCCGGCGAGTGAGAATGCCTGCTAAGCGTCCATTGGCTTCGACGATGGGAACACCGGAAATATTTTGCTTCCGCATCATTTCTTGCGCTGTAGCAATGCTATCGGTAGGGACCAGCGTGACGGGATCCGGGATGATTCCGTTGGCGGACCGTTTCACTTTCGTCACTTCTTCCGCTTGCGCTTCGATGCTCAAATTTTTGTGGATGACGCCGAGACCACCGACTTTGGCCAGCGCGATGGCCATTTGACTTTCGGTGACGGTATCCATCGGGGAAGAAAGCAGCGGGATGGAGAGTCGAATCTTGGCCGTCAGTTTGGTGCTGACATCGACTTGAGCAGGTAGGAAATCGCTGTAGCGGGGTTCAAGAAGGACATCGTCAAAAGTGATACCTTGATAGGTCAGCTTGTCATCCATAGCTTGTGTTTCCTGGATCGGGGCGGTCTAGAGGCTTCAGATTTCGAAAGATCTGGAAACCGTGAGATTATGGCGAAAGCAAGCGAAATGACCAGTGCCCGCCGAGGGCGATCGCGTGAAGCGGCGCAATGGCACTCTCATGCGAAAGACGGCAAGGCCTCTGTTTAGGCAGCTTAGAAACGGAAAGATGCCGGCTGGGCGCACTCCGATCGGCGAGATTCGCGTGTCTCCGGTCCAGAGAATCGCTTGCCGAGAGGAACTTTACACTTACTTTCGGGTGACGTAACGAAAAACGAACGCATTGTCGAATTCCGCCGATTGTTCCAGGGTTCGGAACTGCACCCGCCTATCAAAGACGTATCCGAATTCCACCGATGAAGTGTCTCCGTCGTCTCCCTTGCTTTCGAAACCGAAGAGAATTTGCAGGTCGCGATAGGTTACGACATCATTGTCGTTGTTTGGGAACTCTATGTCCCACGATCCGCCGCCCAGCCGTCCCGCCATGTAAAACTTAGACTGGTTATCGATCGCGTAATCGATACGAGGTCTTGGAAAAACAAGATCGAAACGCATATCGGGCATGGCTTGCGGACGCCACGAGACACCGCAGACCGGTAGGATCTTGATATCGTCTCGACTGAGGTAGTCAACGCCGAAGACCCAGTCCAGCTCGGGTTTGAGATGGAGCATTCCGACAGCGTGGCCGGGGTAGCGAACTCCCTCTTTTGCGCTATCTTCGAAATCGCTGAAGACGCCCACGCTAGCCGCTAAGTCATAGCTTAGGAAATCGTTAAGCCGTCTTCGGCGCTGGTATCCCAGGGAAAAATCGTACAGCCGAGGCGGCAACGCAAACACATTGGGACCAGAAAGCAGATGCAAATTGAAAGCGGTCGTAAAGCCTGAATGATAGCCACGCTTCACGTACGGCGACGATTCAAACGACAGCCAACCGAAATCGTCACCGTCGCCGGGTAGATAACTGAGGGACTCTTCGTCGGAGCGATAATTTAGGTAAGGTTCCGAGGAAAAATAGGAAAGCTCGGGCACATGGAGAGCGGGGTTGGAATAGGGATCGGAAGGGAGTTCGGCTCCCGTATCCGATCGCTCCGAAGCGTCAACATTGAATTCCCGCAACGAGCCAGGGTCGCCGGATTTCCCCTCGATCGAAACGAGCTTTCCAAAGCTTTTGATGCGGGGCAATTCAGTCGAGTTAGCCGGGCCGAGTGCGCTGGGACTAGTCAACTGAGAGTTTTGCGGATCCGTGGTCCATGGGACGGCGTCTTGAGGAGGCAACCAGACGGGTTCTTGCCCCAGAGAGCAAGTGGCAGTGGCAAGGAAGCCTAGGAATGTGAGAATGCCACCCATCGCAACTTGAATGCAATTTGGATTGAATGACTTTTTCGAATATTCCGACATGCGCTACCTCAGGGGTAGACTATCGGGTTTGCAAGTGAGTTTCTAGAGCCATTTTTGTGGAGGAGGCGGGTTAGGCATGCATTGGGCATTCAAAAGAACGCGGTAAACAGGTGCATGAACGGCTTGCAATGCTGGCACTTGAAAATCCGCACTGCTCGGAATACAACATCTCCCTTAATCTTGGATTGCGGAACGGGAAACACCCCAAAATTCACTTGGTCGGTTTTGCTCGATTCCACCTACATCAATTTTTCGAATACCGAAACAAGAGTCGTTGAATGTCTGGAACTGGTTTGGATGATGGGTTGGTTGCTTCGGACAATGTTGCCAAAGTCCTAACGCAAGCGCTTGACGCGGGGGACGGTTTGCTTCGTTTGACACCTGCGTGGGTACCTCGCAGTTTCCTGCATCCTGGGCGTCGCATTAAGTTGTTCCCTGGGGATCTGTATGCGTTTGGTGCGAATCGTGGCGGTATCGATGAGCGCTGGTTTTCGAGTACGACCGAAGCGGCCAACGAAGGGCGAGTTTGGCATGAGGGATTAAGTTTTTGTTTGTTCGAGGGGAAGAAATTTCTGCTTCGCGATGCGGTGTCGGAATTGGGGACGAAGCTGGTTGGGGATGCGATTTACAAAAAGTACAATCGATGGCCGGTGTACTCGAAATTTTTTGACAACATGGGTCCGATCCCGCACCACATGCATCAATCGCAAAAAGACGCCGCGTTGGTAGGTCAAGAGGGCAAGCCTGAGAGCTATTACTTCCCGCCTCAATACAACAATGTCGACAACAACTTTTCGTATACGTTCATGGGGCTCGAGCCCGGGACGACGAAGCAGGATTTGCGACGCTGTTTGGAGAATTGGAACAAAGGGGACAACGGCATTCTGGACCTCTCGCGAGCGTATCGGCTAAAGCGGGGAACGGGTTGGTTGATCCCGCCCGGGGTATTGCATGCTCCCGGTTCGCTGTGCACTTACGAGCCCCAATGGGGCAGCGATGTCTTTGGAATGTACCAGTCGATCGTGGAGGGCCGATACGTCCCGTGGTCGTTGTTGGTCAAGGACATGCCCGCGGAAAAGCATCAAGACTTGGACTTCATCATTGGTCAGCTCGACTGGGACAAGAATGTCGACACGCACTTCAAGGACAGCAACTACATTGAGCCGGTGACCGACAAGCAATGCAGCGGCGTGGGCTACACGGACAAGTGGATCGTGTACGGCACGATCGATGGCCAGCAGCTCTTCAGCGCTAAGGAATTGACGGTTGAGCCAGGCGCGCGATGCATTATCAAGGACAATGCGGCCAGCGGTTGGATCACGGTTCAGGGCAAAGGGCGAATGGGCAAGCTTTCGCTTCAGACCCCTGCGATGATCCGTTTTGGCCAAAACACCGAGGACGAAGTATTCATCAGTCACGATGCGTCTTCACGCGGTGTGGAGATCGAAAACACTGGCAGCGAGCCTTTGGTCGGCCTTCGGTATTTCGGTCCGGACGCGCACGCCAACATGCCCGCCAATGGTGCTTGGAAGACGCAATCGTAGTGTTGTCACTCGCCTAAACCTATCCTTTCTTTGAACAACTAGTTACACCGGAGTTAAGATGCCAGAAAATTCCTCTCTTAAGATTCACAATGCCATGTGGCCCGGTTTGGTTGGAAAGGGGGACGGAGAAGGGCAAGAGCCTCCGATCAGCTTGGAACGCATGCTGCAATTGACGGCAGCGGCCACGGTCCGTGGGCAAAAGTTTGACGGGATCGACTATTTCTTGTTTTTTCCGCATACCGACCCCAACGCGAGCGATTCGGAGTTGAATCGGATTGCGGATCTCATTGCCAGCTACTCGTTTTCGGTGGGATCGCTTGTGGCCCCGGTTTGGCCCGGGACGGTTGGCGATTCGGCTATGGGGGATTCCGCGGCGAGAGAGAAGTTCCTATCTGCGGTGCGAATGGCCTGCCGTATCGCGGGGGTTTTCGATAAGCATGGAGTGCGGAAATGCGGTGTGATTCGAATCGATAGCGCTGAGTTTGGAATTGAGAAATGGAGGCAAGACAAAAAAGCGAATACGCAGTTGATCGTCGACACGTTCAAGGAAGCGGCCAAGATTGCAAAGGACCATGGTCAGCGTTTGGCAGCCGAAGGTGAAATCTGTTGGGCAGGCATGCATAGCTGGAAAGACATGCTCGACGTGCTCGAAGGGGTCGGCATGCCCGAGGCGCTGGGATTCCAGGCCGACCTAGCCCATACCTATTTGTACTTGATGGGGTACAACGCTCCGGAACACGCGCTGCTCCATGAGGGCTACAGCGAAGCTGAATTCTATGCGGCGTATAAAACCATGACCGACAAACTCCGGCCATGGACGATCGACTTCCACGTGGCTCAGAACGATGGACAAGTCCACGGTGCAGGGGCGCACGACAAGACTGGAAAGCATTGCCCGGCGGACGATCCCAACGGGAAACTGGACATTGTCCGCTGCTCCAGCTATTGGCTCCAAGACGCGGCTGAGCGTGGTATCCAGCACATTTGTTGGGATGGATGTATGTTTCCCAATGCCATGTTGGAAACACCGTCCACTTGGACCTCGATCCTGGACACTATGATTCGCGTGCGGGACGCTCAGCCGTAACCGACTTGCCCGTGTTCAAAAACGTCGATTCGCCCTGAATAGGCGAAAGCTATTTATTGACTGCTGCGAAGATTCGCATGCATCAGGGATTCAAAATCAACTCCAAACCAAAGCGACCAACGAAGATGAAAGAATTGCGAATCGGAATGATCGGGTACGGGTTCATGGGCAAAGCGCACTCCAACGCGTATGCCCAAGCGAATCATTTTTTTCCATGCGAATTCAAACCGGTGATGAAGGCGTTGTGCGCTCGCAATGCCGACAAGGCCAAGGCGTTTGCTGCCACCTGGGGATACGAAACGATCGAAACGGATTGGCGCAAATTGATCGAGCGAAAAGACATCGATGCCGTCGATATCTGCACGCCGAACAACATTCACAAAGAGATTGCGATTGCCGCAGCCAAAGCAGGGAAAATGATTCTTTGCGAAAAGCCGCTGGCCATGAATGCAGCCGAAGGCGAAGAGATGTGCGAGGCGGTTGAAAAGGCCGGCGTCGCGAACATGGTTTGGTACAACTACCGTCGCGTTCCGGCCGTAACGCTCGCCAAGAAGATCATCGACTCGGGCAAGCTTGGTCGGATCTTCCACTACCGAGCAAACTTCTTGCAGGACTGGACCATCAATGCGGACGTACCTCAGGGAGGGGCCGGAACTTGGAGATTGGATGTGGAAGCGGCCGGCAGCGGCGTGACCGGCGATTTGCTCGCGCATTGCATCGACACCGCCCTCTGGCTGAATGGTTCGATTCAAAACGTGACGGCCATGACCGAAACGTTTGTCAAAGAGCGAATCCATTCCGAGACGGGCGCAAAGCAACCGGTTGGAATCGACGACGCTTGTTCGTTCCTATGCCGATTCGGCAACGGGTCCTTGGGGCTCTTTG
>JANODW010000410.1:0-2733 GCA_031412875.1 Pirellula sp.
CCACCGCCACCGCCACCTCCTGTCGGGCTGTAGTGAGATTCAGACGGGATCGCGATAGCTCAGAATCGCGATCCCGGGTCGCCGGCGGTCGCAAAATACACCTCCCAACAGCTCCTAACATCTTTAGCTTGGTTGCTTCAGGAACCGCGTCGCAAAGTGGTTTGCAAAGAGGTATAATGCCGCTCTTATCGTTCTCGAGCAACGAATGACCTGTTCAGCACTTGGATTGGATTAACCGCATGCAACGCTCTTCTCTTTTGATTGCCGTCACATTCGCGTTCGTTGCATGCATTGCCCCAGACAGTTGGGCACAGCGACTTCAGTACGACTTGGCAAAGGACCAAAGTGCTTCGTATGAATACGATATCCAAATCGATAACTCCACGCATTGGATCCAACTAACCGGGATTGTAAACTATCAAGTAACGATGGAGGACTCGCGTCTCGTTCGACTTAAATTTGAGGGTGGTTTATCGGAACAGACCAAGCCCAAGCCAAATCGCCAAGCAGATTTTTTGGGTGTTTTTCCGCGACCGCCGGTACTTCCAAACATCTTCAATAAAAGTATCTTTTCGGGCAAAGGGCATTCGAAGAACTCCATCGCAATGACACGGTCGGGGCAAATTTTAACGCTCGATGGTACTTCTCAATTGCCATTCCTGCTTGGCAATCTTTCGCTCATCCCCTTCGAACAACTTCCGACGGAGGAATTGCAAACTTGGAAAAGCGACTCCGGGGTTTCCATTTCCGAGGACTCCAACGCGCTTCGATTCTCGGTGCGACCGTTCGGCCCTTTTTCATTCCAACCTATCGAGCGCATGCAGTCTGCTTCGGAAGTCACTCGTTACCAAATTGCCAGCACCGAGAACGACGTGGTCACTATCAACAAGACCTACGAATTAAGAACGCCAGACACAGGGGACCGAGAGTCCTTCCAAGTGGACGGGAAAGGTACTTGGAGCTTTGATACCCGCGACCATTTCCCCTCAGCAACAGACATGCAATATTCTCTGTCGATCAAGGATGGAAATACGACGACTGCGTTTCCGATCAAAGTTAAGTTTACGAAACTCTCAAAAGAACGACTCGCACAGCTAAAAGCGGAAGCCGATTCGAATCGCGAAAAATCGCAGAAACTGCTCGAAGAACGAAAAGCGGCTGCGAATACACCCATTCAAGGCAAGGAATTGGACGAGTTGCTAGCCAAGCTAAACTCTAACAACACACATGACAAACATTCTTCGCTGATTCAATTGATGAATAAAGAGAACTTCGAAGCAGATCCTAGATTGGTGGAAACGGTCCGAAAAATGTCCAATTCAGGGGAAATATTTTCTTCCCTCGCAGACAGGATTCTTCAAAAAATGGATCCGATCTATCGACTGAACAAACAGTACGAAGGGTCGGGAGTTCTCGACTCATCGCAGCTCATCGTGGACAGAACGACAGACTTATTCGTGGGGCAGATTGTACAAATACGCGAACATGGGAATGCATGGCAGGCGGGCGAGGTAACCGAACTGCTACCGGACGGAAAAGTGAATGTCCACTATCGAGGATGGCCGCGCAGGACGGCAACCCTGCTCCGCAATCAGATCCAATTGGCACCCAAAGAAGTAAACCAACCCAAACGTCCAGAAAACAGCTCTCTCGCAGCAAATGCGTCTCAACCCGCAACCCTCGTTCGCACGTGGTCCGATAGCTCTGGCGGGTACAAGGTGGAGGCCTTTTACGTCGGTGTTGAAGCGGACAAAGTGATTTTGAAAACACCAGCCGGGAAAGAACTGTCGGTTGCTCTTTCGCGACTAAGCCCAGAGGATCAACGTTTTGTTGCCCAAGCTCAGGAACAAGCCAAAAAACAAGGCAATCCGTTCGAGCCTCGATAACGGGATCGCCATCACAGGATCAATCCTACCGTAGGATGGGACCTTTGTACCGTCCGTTTGTGAGTTCGGGACAATGATACCAAACTACGGCTGGTAAGTTTCAGCCTGCCGCTCGCCTTAGGACATTACTTTTTAAGCGGGAGGAGTTCTGCCATCGCTTCTGCTAAACCCTTGCCGATACCACCGAGGATTTTGGCGGAACCCAGATAATGAAACTCGAGATTGGATATCCCTTTTTCAAGTACGAGCCGCTCTCGCTCGGTTAATGCTTCGCGGCGTAGCGTTTCGTATAGCGATTTTTCTTGGGCGGCATTTAGCTTTCCTTCGGACGCAAGCTTTTTGGCTTTTTGTTTGATTGGGTTGTCTTTTGTTTGCGCTGCCGTCAATTCTTGATCCCAATACTTCTCGGTCAAGATAGCCTTTACGTTTCCTTGAAACTCGGGCAACCGCGCAGGGGCAGCCATCGCAGCCCGGAAGTTGTCGTGAGTAGACTTGTACCGCAATTGGTCTGCCCCGTAAGCTGATGTTGGCCCTCCGACACCTAGCACTCCGATGACGAAGGGCAGTTTAGGGGAATTCAACTCCTTTCGCACATCGCGGATCAAATGCGTCAGTGCATCGCTATACGCGTCATACCCGCCCGGCATATCGCGTTTGGGGTACGTACTGCTATCGACCATGTCGTTCCAACCTTGAAGCCACACAAAACCCGCGATCTCGTAACCGGCCGCCGGGTCGTAAGCCGGGCAAACGCGCTTCGGGTCAGCCAGCACGCGCTTGACATGCTCGATCATGAAGCGGTAATAGACGCCGGTCTCTTTGATCTTGTCGGCCTTCCATTTCTCGA
>JANODW010000411.1:0-18061 GCA_031412875.1 Pirellula sp.
GGCTTGGAATCGCTCCACGGTGGACGAACCAGGGGCGCCCGCATGAAAGACGAGGACATAGATGGGGGCGAGCGCGAGAAAGAACACGAATAGCGATTTCCACCATGTCGGGATCCCGTGGGCGAATTGCTGAATCCCATCCACTTCGCTGATCAATCCTGGATTCTTGGTTTTCATAATGAAGGACCGATGGTTATTTCGGTTGTGTGTCGTTGGTTAGGGTAGTTGGAGCAGGCCGTGACAAATCGGTACCGAGCCTTTGAATGTATGCGATCAATGCGATGGCAGAAGTGTCCTTGATGAAGTTTCCTTCATAGGCGACCGGCCCGCCTTGTCCGATGATTTCGGCCGCAATCGTTTCTGCTTGATGGATAGCCAGTTTTTCAAACTTACTATCGATCGTTTGGTCATCTTCCAGAGTGAGATCGTAGGGTATACCGAGAGCTGATAAATCGCGAATGTGTTCCCCTATCTTTGCCAAAGGGAGTTTGGTTGCGAGCAAGTGTTTAAAGGTTGGCATGACAGTACCCTGGGTCATCGCGGGTGGATTTTCAAAATGCCGCCAATGCCAAAAACTGCTTTGCCGCCCGCCCCCCTCACGAGCAAGGTCGGGTCCAATTCTTCGTTCGCCCCACAAGCTAGGCCGATCGAAGATGGACTCCGCCGCTTGGCTAATCGCACCATAGCGTTGGGATTCGTAAACGAGCGGTCGAACCATTTGCGAATGGCAATTCTGGCATCCATGCGACACATAGATTTCCCGACCGATCCATTCAAGAGGAGTATACGGTTGGACGGAAGGGATCGGAGCAACGAATTTCTTGGACCCCAGCATGGCACCGATTTGCAATAAGCTGAGCGAACCGACCGCGAGGGCGATCAGCAGCGCGAAACGGATCGGTTGCCGCTCGAGCCTTCGATGCCAATGCAACATCGCAAACCGATCCAGCTTGGTTGCAAACTCCAGAACCGGCTTGCCCGCCAATGCGCTGACGGTTGCAAACGATTCCGGACTCGGTTCGACGAGACTCTGTTTGGCCGAGAGCTGTGGGCTTTCTTGAACAGCTTTTGCTCCTAGGAGCAAAAGCATGTTCAAGGCGAGACCGAACAGACCTGCCAAGTAGATCACTCCCCCAATCAATCGCATTCCCCAGAGCCATGAAACCGATTGCAGCGACTCCATGAACGAGTAATCCAGTTTTCCCATATCGCTCAACTGGCTCCATTTTCTGGCTTGCACGAAACCCGATGCGTATTCGGGAAGGACCGTAAACAACAGGCCGGCGACGGCAAGCACGAAATGCAACTGGCTCCATCGCTTTAGGTTGCAATGGACCAAACGAGGCATCAACCAATAGATCGTTCCAAAGACGGTGAAGCCGATCCAGCCGAGCATGAAAGCGTCCCAATGAGCGACCTCCCAATCCGTGTAATGGACCATCGCATGAACGCTCTTGATCGACAGAATCGAACTCTCGAGCGATGTGAAGCCGAATACCAGAAGCCCTGCAATCAGGAACTTCGACGAGGCGTCTTGTCGCAATTTCCCCCAGGCTCCCTTTGCCATTGCGAAGACCGCCAAGACATTGACCAGTCCTGCCCACGATGGCAACCAGAGCATTGCTCCACAAAGCATTCCCAAAGTACTTGCCCATTCGGGAATCGTTGTAAGATGAAGTTCTTTGGAGCTCGCGCACAAAAGTAAAATCAACATCGACCAAAAATGGACGATCGACCATTTGTAGCTATACAGAGGTCGCTCGATCGCTTTTGGCAAATAGTAGTAGCTCATTCCGACAAAGGGCATCGTCAACAAAAAAGCCACCAACCCGTGCTTGGTCCAGTTGGCCAACCAAGCGTCCTCGACTCCCGCCAGGAGAGGCAAACTTTGCAACCAACCTGTCGGCATCACCAGGCAATTTGCTATCTGCAAAAAACCGACTGCGACGATAGAGGAAAGGTAAAACCATAAACTGACATACAGATGACGCTCCTGGCGTTTCGCAACAGTCATAGCAAAATTAATGCCGAAGAAACCGATCCAGAGGATCGCGATCGCAACATCGATCGGCCAAGGTCCTCCCGAAAGCGATCGGCCTTGAACCAAGCCAAGCCATTGAGATGCGACCAACCCGAACATCACCGCTTGCCAGGAAACAAAATGAAGGATCGCGAGCGAGGTGCTCCACAACGATGCTTTGCACAACCGTTGCACACTGTAGTAAACGCCCGCAAACACCGCGTTCCCTCCGATCGCAAAGATTGCTAGATTGGCTCGAACCGCGTCAAAACGAGCAAACGTAAGAAGCGGTTGGAAGGCATCGTTCACGTTGGCAAACAAAGCGGGTCGAGACAGAAGGAGTCCCGAGACAAACCAAACAAGACTCGAAAGGAGACCCCAGAAAATCGTGGCAACGAGAAAGAGCCTCACCACCCCGTCACGATAAACCAGCGGCTGTGTGTTGGCTGCGGGCGACTCGTTTATTGCTTGCGTCGAGAAGAACGAAGAATCAAAAGACGATGGGTTCTCGGTCATTTGCTGGCGGAAGGCATGGAGGGAAGAATGTGAGTCCAAACGGCACGCGCTGGAACGGCTCGGGCATTGTAGCAGAGCTGAAAAAAATTTCCTTAGGCAACGCCGCCAACAAAAGTCACGCGAAGCTTAGGGACGCTGAACCGGTTCGTCGAACACTTTCAGAACCCCTTTGAGAAGGGCAGCGCGAGCGAGCGTGTAGAATATGATCCCGATCAAGATGCCGAAGCAATCGGCGCTGAAGTCCAGCCAATCGGCCGTTCTGCCCACAGGGATTTGAAGCAATTCGTCGAACGCGGCATACACGATCGCGATGAGCGCGGCGATGACCGTGTTGTAATGGAGATGCGTCTTTTTGGTCGGGACAGCCCAAGCGATCAAGAAGGCTAGACCTGCAAACGCGCACGCATGTATCAACTTGTCATTGACACGCAAAGGAGGTAGCGCGCTGGGAGGGAGATGCGTGCAGATAAAGAGCACAAGCCAGTAGCCGCTGAGAGCAACTATCGCTATTCGCAGTCCGTTGATAGTTGCTTGCATTTAAATTCTGAGTTGGATACCAACGAATCTAGTCCCACCACCATTGGTCCGCGGCGAGATTGGCTGGAGCAGCTCCCTTTTCTCGCGTCGCGTCAATTTCCTTATCGACTTTGGTGGACGATGGGTCGACTAATTTTCGTGCAGCAATGTGAACGCCACCGCCGATCGGGGTGACCAGTTGCGAGTTTTTCCAAACCGCGTTGACTGCCGTTTCGACTTGATTGACCCCAGCAGCCGTGTTGACCTTGCATTTCGTTTCATCGGCGAAGACACCAAGGTTCCAGCCAGATTTTTCGTACAGGTTGCGATCTTGAATGAAAGCAGAAGCGACGCTGATATCGAAAAGATTTCTCATTTCAAAAAATACGGGAGTTACGTCAGCGAGCTTATCGAACTTCTCGGTGAACTCGCGTGTGAATCCATTGCTAGCGGGGTTGCCTGATTTACCTGTTCGAGTTCGCTCCCCGTTCTTTTCGACGCTTTCGATCTCGCCGCTCAGCTTGACGCCTCGGCCTTGCAATCGCAAAGCAGTCCCGGTTTCGTTGGTGGACACAGCGCTGTAGTCCGCTTGAAAGTACCAGCGTTGCAACGAGTTGGCGTTGGCACCGGGAGTGGTGCGATCGATCCAGCTTTGCAGAGGAATGATTGGATCTTGAAGACCGATCCCGATCAATTTCATCCGGTAGTCCGCTTCCACGAGGATCTGGGCGAAGTGCGTTGTTTTGGGGACACCTTTGATCGTAATCGTCTGCAGTCCCAGCGATTCTTTATATCCTAACGCAATTTGGCGAGGGTCCGCGTTGGCTGGCAGTTGACCACCGAACGAAGCGTGGTATTGGTTGTATCGCTTGAGCCCTTCCTTGGTTGGGTCGATTGAGCAACCGATCACATTGACGTGAGCGTCATTGGCAGCAAAAGCCCGCAATGCAACGATCATGTCTTCCAATCGCAATGTCGGGCGTCCTGTGGTGAGTCCGACCAATCGATTATTGGCATCGAGGTGCCATTGGTCTGCAGGACCAGCGATGACGATATCTTTCGATTCCGGTAGGTAAAACACATATTCGAGTCGGCAGAGTCCGGCCAAGCTCAAAACCTCATCGCTCAATGTTTTCCCTTGTTCAATCTGCTTGGAGACCAAAGACTCCAATCGATTCAGCGAAACGTAACGCAGAGGCGACGTCTGAACCGAACCACGAGGTTTGTTTTTGAGGGTGATTTGGCGTTGGACAAATGCCAGCGAAGGGTCCACTTGGGAAACACGCAGGACGCCGGCTGGGTCGATATGGATACCCGCCACGCCACTGCCAGCTCCGCCGTTGGCACCGCCACCACCGTTGCCGTTGCCGCCCCCGGCACCACCCCCGGCTCCGCCACCGTTTCCACCGCCAACGCCTCCCCCACCACCACCGATCCCTTGACCGATGCTGTACGACGGAGTCGTGGCAACCGCAAATGCGATGGCGACTGTAAAGAAAAACTGTGTGAGGGTTTGTAGACGCATGCCAAAGTACCCTTGGGTTGCGAAGCAGATTGAGGAATGGATGAGCTGGCCAAACGCATTATTTCGCACGGCCAACCTCCAGGATAGTTGCGATCCTTTGGATTAGCAACAATTTGCGAGAAATGGGCGGGTTGAGAAGTCTGCGAATCTGAGCAATTTCGCGAATTTTTTTGGTTTTCTCAAGGGTTTTGCTCAAGAAAGCTTGACGGCAAATCACCAGAAGAAGTATTCCCTATCGATTGGGAGTCGGAAACTGCTCGCTCTCGATTCTCCGAAATCTCAGGAACAAGCTGTGGGGCCAATTCAAAATCGAATTCGTTGGGGGCTTGCGATCTGCTTGTTGGTCGCCTCATACGAGGCTGGCTTTGGGCAGTTCAACGCACAGCTTCCCACCAATCCATGGCAAAGCGGAGTTCCACAAGCCGGTTTGGGGCCGCAAAACGGCTTTGCTGCTCCTCCGGGGCCAGGCCTAGGCGGCGGATTTGACCCCAATGCCCCCGCCTTTCGCCCGATTGCTCCCGGGGCTCTTCAAAATGCGAATCCGTACGGAAACTACGGAAACCCGACCAATAGCGGCTGGTCTTTAGGGAACCTGTTCAACTGGGGACAGCCGACGTCGCCTTATGGCTATCCGTATTCCGGTCAGAGTATCCCCACCACACCGCAGCCATTCGGACAACCCACTTTTGGACAGCCGGCTTTTGGACAGCCCGCTTATCCGTCGAGCATCTATCCCAACCAGTCGCCGGGTGTTTTGTTTCCCGGGGTCGGCAGCCCTCAGCCAAGCAATTCCATATGGAATCAACCGAACCCGTCCATGGCCAATCCCTATCAACTAAACCCGTACCAGGCCAACCCTTATCAGGCCAACCCATATCAAGGCGGCCCGTTTGCAACCAACCCATTTAACTTCGGGCAAAACAACCCGAGCTGGAACAATTGGTGGAATGCGGCTGGCACCAACCTCAACAATGGCACCAACCAAGTGATTCGACTTTTTCAAGGTCCAAGGTTTAGGCACACTTGGTTGCCGGGCACGAATGGGTTTAGCGGCAAGAAACCGAATTCGTTGGAGTCGAACGATAGCGACATTTCGTTGGTATTTGCGGTACCCAATTTTTTAAACAGCTCCCGACCTCTTTACATCATTCCATCGTACACGCAGCACGCGTGGGATGGACCGACGGCCGTCGGATCGGATTTGCCTGGCTCCGCTTTCAGTGGCTTTTTGGATTCGGGATGGGAAACCAATCCGTTGCAAACGCTGGGTACGGAATTGGCCGTTCGAGTCGGTGTCTTCTCTGCCTTTGACGCGATCAATACCGATAGCATTCGTGTTCAAGGCAAGGCTTTGGGTCGATTGCGTTTGACGCCGACGGCAACATTGCGCGCAGGTGTGTTCTATCTAGACAGGAACAAAATCAAAATACTTCCTGCCGGTGGGATTCTGTGGGTACCAAACCAGGACACTCGATTTGATCTGTTCTTTCCCGAACCCAAACTCTCGCACTATGTGGCAACCCTGGGCAATTCGGACGTTTGGTGGTATTTGACGGGATACTACGGCGGTGGAGCGTGGACGATCAAACAGACAGATGGTTCCCACGACGAGATCGACATTAATGATATTCGTTTGATGCTGGGTTTAGAGTTTGGCAAGTCCGATCAAATTCGGCAAGGGTTTCGATTGGGGTTCATCGAGGCTGGGTATGCGTTTAATCGCGAGCTGCTTTACAGGGTAAGATCCTCCGGTAACCTGGATCTCGAAAACAGCTTTGTTCTGCGAGCCGGCTTTGCGTATTGAGTGACGGCTCCCGAGCACCTCGAAGAATTCACAATCCACCTATGGTCTTATCAACTGCGTTTCCTTTTGACTTGATACACTCGGATTCGAGAACCCGAGCCAGACGCGGTCGGCTGCATTTGCCGCATGGCGACGTGGAAACGCCTGCGTTCATGCCCGTAGGCACTCAGGGTACGGTGAAAGGCTTGACGATCGACCAAGTTGCCAGCATCGGTGCCCACATCTTGTTAGGCAACACTTATCATTTGTCGCTGCGACCCACCAGTCCACTGATTGCGGAACTAGGTGGACTGCATCGATTCATGGGATGGAATAAACCGATTCTGACCGACAGCGGTGGGTTCCAAATTTTTTCGCTTGGCGCAATGAACCAAGTGTCCGAGCAAGGTGCAACATTCAAGTCGCATTTGGATGGTTCGGTAATCCATCTGAAGCCCGAAGACTCCATTCGTATTCAAGAGGAGTTAGGAAGCGATATCGCGATGGTTTTGGACCACGTGATCGCATTGCCAGCCGAAGACCATGCCGTTCGAGACGCAAGCGATCGCAGCGTGCGGTGGGCGCAACGATGCAAAGATGCAGCCGTGAGGACGGACCAGGCGCTGTTTGCGATCGTCCAAGGGGGGCTCCATCCAGACCTGCGTGTCCAATGCGCCGAACAACTCATGGCCATTGGTTTCGATGGCTACGCAGTGGGAGGGCTAAGCGTCGGCGAGCCACCCAAGGAAATGTATCGCATTCTGGATACCGTTTGTCCCGCCCTGCCGACCGATCAACCTCGCTATTTAATGGGAGTGGGCCGTCCTATCGACTTAGTAGAAGGGATCGCGCGCGGGATCGACATGTTCGATTGTGTGATGCCGACCCGCAATGGTCGCAACGCGTCGGCTTTCACTGCGAATGGTCCGCTAAAAATGCGAAACCAATGCCATGCACGCGATGAAGCTCCCATCGAAGAAGGGTGCCCGTGCTTGGCTTGCAAGCACAGTCGAGCTTACATTCGACATCTCTTTCAAGCGGACGAAATGCTCGGCCCGACGCTTCTGTCTATCCACAACTTGACGTTCTACCAACGGCTAATGAGTTGGGCGAGACTCGCGATTGAGCAAGATCGGTTCGAGAGTTTTTTGTGGGAACAACGCGCCAAATTGGCAACAGCAGAGCCGGAGTAGCTCTCACATGTACAGATGCTTGATGCATAGCTGAGACCAATTCTCCAAGCGATCGATTTCGGACTGGATGGTTTCTACGGACTCAAAGCCGCTATCCTCCAGATGCTCCTCCCGCGTGTGAACCTTGCACGAGGAAAGTTGCATGATATGAACGATTCCTAGATGGACTCGACCGACTTCGGTGGAGTCGTCATAGATCAGGCCGACGATGCGATGTTGGCTATTGCATTCAATGCAAACTTCCTCGTCCAGTTCGCGTTGCATTCCCGTGCGGTACCAATCGTCCCCAGTCGCGTCCTCGACAGAGATATGCCCACCAATTCCTATCGACCGGAGAGCATGCAGCCTTTTTTCCCCCTGCCCCTTCCCGCGTGTGTATCGAAACAGCCGCGTGCCACTCGCATCGCTGCATTCCAGAATCACGTACGGAATGAGTTGTTTAAAGGAGGGGTCGGTTTCTACAATGCTTCTCGGTCGAAAGGTCTGATTCTCACGGTCGAGAATGGTCGAAAGGTAACGGTCGACGTTCGGCTGAAATCCAGAAAAAGGCCCCAGTCGATCGAGCAATTGTGCAGGAATTACGAGAACTTCTTCGTCTTTGGACATTTGCAGACACGTTTTCTCTGGGGTTTACTGATTTCGAAGAGATGCTTCGGGCAAAACAGGGTTCCCTTAACCCGCTGATTTCCGATACCATACACGGTTTAGTGAAAGATGACTATTCACTTTTTGACCAAATTGCAACGGCGGAATTGCACGTGTGTAGCCGCTTTGTTATGAACCGAAAAACCACTCCTTCAAAAGCCATCTAAGTTTTAGCATGAGTTCATTCTTCCCCCCCCATGTTTCGCTCCTTGGATTTTCTGCTCGGTTCACTGGGTTGCTGGTCGCTGCAATTTTGTGTGGCGGGTCTGGGCAAGCACAGGATAAAACGCTCGCTGCAAACAAATTGTTTCCAGTGCAAACACAAGCGTTGTTTTCGCTCCCGAACTCCGAGTCCTTTCTTGCCGCTTGGAATAACACGCAACTGGGCCGTTTGGCATCCGACGAAAAGCTGAATGACTTTTGGACAACCCAGCGCAAGGAAATCCAAGATCGGTTCAGCGAAGCGGGTTGGCAACTCAACATGGAGATCGAAGACCTCCATGAGATTGCCAGTGGCCAAATCAGCTTGGGATGGATTGCCCGACCCGGAAACGATGGCAAGCCATTTTCGATCGCGATGGTCGTCGATGTTCTCAATCAAACAGCCGCAACCGAAAGCCTCTTGAAACGCATCGACGATGAACTCAAGACCAAAAAGGCCAAAGCCAGTTCCGTCGCGATATCGGGCGCCAAAGTGGCCCAATACACCCTGCCCAAATTTCCTGGAGACGTGCGCGCTTACGAGTCGTTTTACGTGCTCTCCAACGACCAACTTATCGCCACCGACGACTTGGTGACGATGACCGAATTGCTCGAAGCCCAAAAGGGTGCCAAGGCCGACGCGCTCGCAGAGGATGCGACGTTCAAGCAAGCCAGATCCAAAATCCAAAGCGAGGGCAACGCCCCAGAGATCGAGTACTTCGTCCGTCCCATCGGTTTTGCAAAACTCCTCCGATCTATTTCCGGGAAACCAACGACGAACAAATCGGACATTTTGGCAATCCTAGACCGCGAAGGATTCGGAGACCTACAATGCGTTGCAGGCAATGTTCAAATTTCAAATGCGCCGTTCGATTTCTTTCACCATGGTTACATGATCGCAAAGAAGCCCTCGACTCCGTCGGTACAGATCTTGGACTTTCCCAATCTGGCCAAACTCGCAGCTCCCGATTGGATCAACAAAGACTCTGCATCTGTACTGTCCTTTTCCTGGAATATCAAAGAAGCATTTCCTAAGTTCCGCGGAATTGTGGATGCCCTCGTCGGCAGCCCGGGCACGTTCGACGATATGCTCAAAGGAATGCGAGACGACCCGCAAGGTCCCCAAATCGATATCGTCAAAGATGTCCTGCCGTACTTAACTACCGAATTTCATGTCGTTACCGAAATCATCAAACCGATTTCTCCGGACAGCAAACGCTCGATGGTGATTTTGAAATTGGCAGACAAAACCAACAAACTACCCAAAGTTCTCGAACGCTACGGGAAAGGAGAGCCTAACTCGAAACCGATCGACTTCGAAGGATCTCGAATTTGGAGCTTCGAAAACGTAGAAGAAGTCGAGGTCGAACTAGACTTCGGTGGGAACAAAGACGCAAAGGCCAAAGCAGCAGACGGCGACGACGAACCCCTTCTCGATAAATGGGCCATCACCATCTTCGGCGATTACCTCATCTTTGCCTCCGATGTTGAAATGATTAAAGACGCCATCACGAGGGCCAAATCAGGGGCAGCAAAAAGCGGATTCGAAAAAGAAGCCGATGTTGCCAAAGTCCTCGAAATGTTGTTGGACATCGCCGGCAATGACGGCCAAAGCATGAACCAAATCACGCGAGCCGATCGCTCCTTCGAAATGCAATACGAGTTGTTTCGACAAGACATCCTGCCGGAATCTCGAAGCATGCTTGCAACCATTTTGGACAAGATCCTCAAACCGAAAGATCCGAAACAAGCTCAGGTGCAACGTGTGAAAGGAGACAAGTTGCCTCCCTTCGATCAGATCAAAGGGTACTTCACTCCGAGCGGAGGGGTTGTACGCACCGAAGAAGATGGGTGGTCCGTCCAAAGCTTCATCCTCAGCAAGTGATCCCATGCCCGCCTCGAACCAATCCTCTGCATCATCGTCGGGAGCATCGTCGGGAGCATCGTTGTCCCATGCGGACCGACAAGAGAAGCGCCTCCAAGAACTGGAGTTCGTCGTCGCGCATCTGCAAAAAAACGTAGATGATTTGAATGAGGGAGTGCTCTTGCAGCAGAGGACGATCGACATCCTCTGCCGGCAACTCGAACAAGCGAAATCGGATATGCGTTCCATGGCGGGAACAGATACCGCCCCACGATCGCTTGCAGACGAAAAACCGCCGCACTACTAAGCGAGCGCTTGCCAGTCACGCTCGTACGAGTCAGGTTAGGACCTCGGGCCTATACGCTCGGCCATCGTACCTATATCGGCTCGAAATCCCTCATGCGCCATCTGAGTCGATGGCCACGCAGGCCTATTCTAGATCGCTTGTGCTCGATCGCCTGTGCTCGATCGCCTGTGCTGGCCCAAGCTTTGCGATCAAGTGTCGACGCCTGAGTTGCGAGGTACCAACGGCACTTTGTTTTGCTTGGCCTCCGACTTTTCCCGCCAAGGCTCCTTTTTGCGATAGCTTTCCAGTTCCGCTTTTAACTGCGTCAGTTGGTCCGCTTTGGTCTCTTCGCCAAGCACCACCGCTTTTTCAGCCCATTCAATCGCCTTGTCAAATTGTCCTAACTCCGCGTATGCGGCAGCGAGTGTGCTCAGGATGTGTGGCTTTTTGTACTCGGTAAGCTCACAGGACTCGAGTCCAAGTTCCAACGCCCGCTTGCCATTGCGAACGTCCGCGTTCTGACTCGTCGAAAGGGTCCAAGACAAATTGTTGAGGATACCGGACCGTTCAGCGTTTTCTGCCGGCATATAATCGAGAGCCTTTTCAAAGTCCGCCACCGCCTTGGCGTGTTCTCCCATCGCGAGAAAAGTATCTCCTCGCAAGGAATAGGCTTGCCAATTGTCCGCATCGAGTTTGATCACTTGGCCGAAGACTTTGATCGCTTCGGTCGGCCTGTCGTCAAACGAATAGTAAAGTCCGAGTTGCAACAGCAGATCGGGGCTAGGCTCATTGCTTTGGTCCTTGATAATCAATCGCAGATCTTCAATCGCGTCCCCATACCGTTTTTGTTCCGCTGCAATCGCAGATCGCATCAGAATGGCTTCGATTCTGTTTGGCTCGATTTCTAAAACCGAATCCACGTCCCGTCGTGCTGCCTCGACATCGTCCGCTTGGATGGCTACTCGTGCGCGATCCAGAAGCCCAGCGATGTCGTTCTTGGACAACTCCAAAACTCGGTCGAGATCAGCCTTGGCGGCGACCGTGTCCTTCTTGTCGGCGTGTACTTTGGCTCTTGCTTTGAGCAGCGCCGTCGAATTGGGCAACAGCTTTATCTTTTCGTTCAGCAACTCGAGCGCTTGATCCAACCGCTCCGAAGTGATGGCCATTAGCGCTGCCGTGTTTTGGATGATCGTTTCATTTTCCGGATTCGCATTGAGAAGCCTTTGGAAATACTCGAGCGCCTCCTCCGACTTTTCGCTTCGTACCAGCGATTGCGTGAGCAGTCCGATTGCGGCTTGATTGCTGGGGTCGTAATCCAGCGACCGCTTTAAATCCGCAATCCCCATATCGGTTTCCGTCTGCAACCCAGCACGCATAAACAAAAGCTTACCGAGCTTCAGTTTGGTATCTGGTTCGGCTTGTTTCGAGTCGACAAAAGGAACCAGCGCGCTGACCCCATCGTTAGCGACCTCCAACGCTGTTGGCGCCTGGTTAAGCCGCGCGTGCAGTTCGGTCTTCATCAGATACGCATCCGCCAGCAACGGATCGAACTTGATCGCCTCTCCAAGGTCTTCGACAAAGTCTCCAAAAAGCTTGCTTACCTTGGATTTGGACAGCTTGGGGGCCAGCGAACGGATACCCTCCTGAGTCTTTTGTAAGTAAGAAATAGCAATCAGCTTCTTTGCTGCTGCCGTGTCCACTTCGTCGAGTCCTTTGGCAATCCCAGACTTGGCCAGCGCAATGATTTCCTTGATCGTATCGATCGAGCTAACACTCAGCCTCAACCTGCACGCTTCATTGAAGTCTTCGTCCCCTTCAAAGGCCTTGGGTAGGACAACCTCGGCAGGTTTTTTGTCGCCCGCCCCTTTTCCTGGCTGTTCTTGTGCAAACGCATTGCATTCAAGAAAAATGGTCCCTGCCACCAAGAGACCGGCAAACCGAAGGCGTCGATCGTTACCCAATCGGTATTCAATAGATCTACACGGTTTAATTTTGGATGGAGTCATCTCGAAACCTAGTCATTGGAAGAACAATGGATTGCATTCTCGCTTGCCGATCAAACGTCGATCCTTCGGAGCGAGAGACAATAGGAAATGTGCCCACATTGTAGCGTCTAAGCTACTACGGCGGAAAGTTCGGATTGGATGACTATTCCTCCGAAAAACATACCGGAACTCGAGCGAGCGAGTCCGGCCAAGCGGCCACATGACGGCCCATAAACTGCAAGAATGGCTTGATCTGGCGGGCTATTTCCAACTGCTTTGGCTGGGCCACAAAATAGGCATAAGCGAGCAGGCTTTGCGGAGAATTTTCGGGGCCTAGGAACTCGGCGGTTACCATTTTTCGAATGTACTCTTTGTTTTCTCGGTCCGGACTATACCCCTCGATCAAATCCAATTCGAGAGTTGTCTGTTCCATATCCTCTGGCTTGAATTCCCAAATCTCCCCCAGCAACCAATGCTCACCCGGAGCTGCAGCCGGGTAGGGGCCGAGATCATATAAGTCGGACTGAATCGAGCCCGCAATGATGCGGATCGGTTTGCGAGGCCAAAGTCCGCCCCGCAAATACGATCGCTTAAGCGTTCCATAAACAAAAAAAGCGGAAACATCAGTATTCATCGGCAACCAATCCTACCCTATGTCCGATCTAGGATCCCCCAACGGGCCAGATAGAAGCGATCGCACAATCTCATCGGCCGAAGCCCCCGAGCTTAGCATCTGGTGCTTTAACAACGTGTCGGAATGACTGCGTTGAACCTTCTGCCAAAATTCTCGCGCGTTGGGAATCGCCGCCATCAGCATCATTGCTGCAAATAGAATCGCAAAACTTGAATCGCTCATACTATGGAATGAGATCATTTGGCGTTTCCTTGCACCGTCGAAGGGATTCCGAGTTAACTTTCCTGGAATTCGACAGCTAGACAGAAATCTTGGCCCAAAAGTTCGCGCGCTCTCAAGCTAGCGAGACCGATCCACGTCCCGACGAAGGCTTTGGGCATCCACAAACGCTGCGATGTCCGCATGGATGGCTGCGATTTCTTGATGCGCATCGACCACTAATTGCTCGCCGCCAGCAAAGGAGACCTGTTCTAAAAAACCTCTGCGAACCCGATGGAAGTACTCGATCCCGCGTTTCTCAAGCCTGTCATGCCCCCGCTGGATACGTTGGAAAGCGATGTCCGGTTCGATGTCCAAAACGATGGTGATGTCGGGAAACAAACCGCCGGTCGCACATTTGCCTACCGACCACAAGTCCTCGATCGAGAGCCCTCCCGCAACCCCTTGATAGACCACGTTTGCCAGCAAGAATCGATCGCAGATCACCGTCGCTCCTGCCAGAAGAGCCGGTCGGATTTGTTCGGCGACGAGTTGTGCTCGGGCGGCCATGTACAAAAGCATTTCCGAAGTGCTTGCAAGCGGGATGTCTTCGCGGTGCAAAAGGATCTCGCGAACAGCTTCACCCAATTTGGTCGAGCCTGGATCGCGAAAGCATACGACCGTGGTGCCTTTCGATTCCAGGTGCTTTCTCAGCAAATCGATTTGCGTTGATTTGCCTGCGCCGTCGATACCATCGAGTGAAATAAACATCACAGTGCAAACGCTTCCGCATCTTCTTTCGGAGCAGCTTGATAGCCATGCGGCTCCATGGAGCAACCGGCTCTCCCCTGGCTCAGCGATCGGATCGCGCTCGAATATCCAAAGAGTTCTTTGAGGGGTGCCAGCGCGGTGATCGAGGACGTGGCGCCACGCGCTTCGGAACGCTCGATGAGTCCGCGTCGCTGCTGCAAATCACCGACAATCTCCCCCATGTAATCCGGTGGGGTCGTTATTTCCATCTTCATGACCGGTTCGAGGAGCGTAGGACCACCGGCCCGAAGCCCTTCGTCAAATGCGTCATTCGCCGCAATCTTAAAGGCCACTTCGTCCGACCCGACCTCGGCAATTTCTCCCGAAAGGATACTGATCCGCATTCCAGTCAAAGGGAACGAGCCGATGAGGCCGCCCCCTTCGGATCGATTGCGCAATTCTTCCAAAGCCGCTTGACGAAGATTCTCGGGTAGCATTTTTTCTACGGGGGTTCGATCCAGGATTATCACTTTGGCAGAGACATCCTCCAACGGTTCGAATCGCACCTTCAATCGAGCGAACAATTGTTGCGATCCCACTTGCCGATTGCATTCCCCGGTGACTTCGACCGGATTGCCAACGGTTTCACGGTAACTGACTCGCGGCCTATAAAATTTGACATTCAGGTGATAGTCTCGCACCAGACTGTTCTTGATCACCTCCAAGTGCAACTCCCCCATGCCGCTGATGAGCGTCTGCCCGGACTCAGGATTCTCGATCGCATGGAACGTGGGATCCTGCCGTTTGCGCATCTCGAGCACTTCGGCGAGTTTCTTGCGTTCGGTCGCATTTTCTGGTTCGATCGCCATCGAAATGACAGACTGGGCGAACTGGATCGATGGCAACTCGATCATATCGCGGGTGTCGCACAGCGTGTCCCCGGTGATCGAATCGCGAGGGCCGATGATCAACGCGATGTCGCCGCACTCTAAGGATTCGATTTGACCTTGTCGCTCCCGTTTGGTCGCATGGATTTGCCAAAGCTGCGCTACGTTTTCTTTCTTATCGCGATTGGGATTGTAGACTCGCGAGTTGGAATCGAGTCGTCCCGAATAGACGCGTATCCAAAACATGTCCCCCGTCTTTGCGGGAAGTACTTTAAAGACCAATGCGCAAAACGGATCCTTGGGGTCGGGCTTTCTTTGGAGGACTTTATCTCGTTTCTTGGGATCGACTCCCGTTACGGCTGGGCGGTCGAGCGGACATGGCAAGTAGTAAGAAACGCCGTCCAGAAGCGGTTGGACTCCTGCGCCGTGCAATGCCGAGCCACAGAGGACAGGCTGAAGCTTGAGACCGATGCAGGCGTCGCGAAGGGCGCGTCGGATCATCTCATCGGGAATCGGTTTTTCCTCCATCGCCAGTTCCATCATCTCGCTGCTGTGCAGATAGAGCTTTTCCAGCATGACGTTTCGCCAGTCCATTGCATCGCTCAACAGTTCCTCCGGAATCGCTTCGACCAACACGGTTTTCCCTTGGTCTTCCTTATTGAACCTCAGCAATTTCAATTCGATCAAATCGATAATGCCTTGAAAGGGATCGTTGGTGTGGCCCGGGCCTTGGCCCACGGGAATTTGGATTGCGATGGGCTCTGCATTGAGCCGAGGTCCAATCTCCTCGAGGACACGATAGAAATCTGCCCCTTCGCGATCCAGTTTATTGATGAAAACTATTCGCGGGACTGCGTATTTGTTTGCTTGCCGCCAAACGGTTTCGCTTTGCGCTTCGACCCCTTCGCGAGCACTAAATACCACGACCGCCCCATCGAGGACACGCAAACAGCGTTCCACCTCCGCCGTAAAGTCGACGTGTCCTGGCGTATCCAGCAAATTGACAGTGCAGTCCTTCCAGCGAAATGTGACGCAAGCCGCAAAAATCGTGATCCCTCGCTGTTGTTCCTCAGGATCGTCGTCGGTTTCGGTAGTGCCAGAATCCACCGCCCCCGCCCGGTGCTTGGTACCGCTCATGTACAGCATTTGTTCGGTCACCGTGGTCTTGCCAGCGTCGATGTGAGCGATAATGCCAATGTTTCTAATCGTCGAAAGTTCGCGAGCCATGATCTAGATGCTGGAGTTTGCGGAAAATCACCTGAATAAGGCGAAACTTGGTCGAAGGAATGTAACTTCCAAACTCAATAAAGCCTAGTGAGACCCCTGCGTTTTTTCGCGGGGCCAAAGCGTCAGCATCGCGAAAAGACCGAGCAACGGCGCCAATCCGACCAACGCAATGCCTAAATCAAACGATCGCGTGCGATCCACATACGCACCAAAATAGCGATGCACAGGGGACGAAGCGATCCAGCCGAGGAACGCAAGGATTCCGGTTGCCTTGCCAAGATTGTCCGCCGAAAGCTCTTGAGTGAACGAATAATAACACGGAAACAATCCGAGCGTCCCAGCTCCCACGACCATCAGCACCAACAAGAGCACCCAACCCTGCGGCAATATCGCGGCCAAACAAGTACAGCAAGCCATCAGGGAGCACCCTGCATACGTCGCCACCCGCGATCCATGCACCGACATTCCATTGCGTGCAAGCCACAGCGATGCAAAGCCCGCACCAATGCAGCCCGCGTCGGTCGCCAAGTAATACACCGAGTTAAAATAGAGCGCCGTCGTCTCCGAATAGCCCCGCCCTTGCTGCAGGAACTTAGGCAACCAAGCTCGAATCAACTGCCACGAAGTGTTGATCGAAATGATCATTACCGCCAACGCCCAAAAACGTCGATGCAGGATCAGCTCCCAAAACCATTCCGCGCTGACCTTTCCCCTCAACGTTGCCGCGGTGTCCCTTTGGAAAGTACCCATCGGAACCGCTTGTCGCCATGCAATGACCCAAAAAACACCGACCAACCCAACCCATTGGAACGGCACCCTCCAAGCTTGAGGATCCGGATTCCAAAAGAACAACGCAGCGATAATGATCGGAGTCACGATCGCGCCCAACGATGCACCGCTCTGCAAGATACTGTTTCCAAACGAGCGATCCTCTTTCGCAAAAACAGAAAAGGTCACCACCATCGCGCAAGGCCAATGCCCTGCCTCAAAAAATCCCAACAGAACGCGACAAGCCATGAGCGACCCATAGTTCCATACATAGCCGGTCGCGAAACCCACTCCGGACCACGCGAGCAAAACCGCGGGATAAAGCCATCGCACAGAAACGCGATCCACTAGGAACCCGAACGCCAACGATCCCAACGCGAACGCCGTGCCAAAAGCCCATTCGATGTTGCCATACTCCGTTTCGCTCAATCTAAGCTGCGTGGTGATTCGAACCGACATGTTCGCGAGCACTTGACGATCCATGTAGTTGATCATGGTCGCAAGCAACAGCAATACACTAATTGTCCATTGCATTGGGCTAAACGGAGTCGCTGGTTGTTTCAACGCAATGGCCATCCCTAATGGGTTCGGTACTGGATCACTTGCAACCGTGGGCACTCGCCCCGTCCAAGCGTGGGCTCACATCATACCAGCAAAGGCAGTTGGCCCCTACTACGCAAATCGCGACGCCTGCCCCTAGTCATCCCCCCCCTTTCGTAGCGGCAGGGCGCAAGCCCTCCGGTCCGGACCTGCAAAGAATCACTGCGATCTCAACCATCACTCACGTTAGCGGAACGGCGCACGCCGTCCGGTGTCGCGACCGGACGATTACACTTGTTGAATTGGATGGGGACTAAATTCGATGGTGTCTCGGATTCACTGAGGGTGACTACGCCTCAGGCTGGGCTGTCAAAAATTTGTAATTGTGGCGGTTGGCGCTTGCGCAACGTTTGTGCCACGAGACTCAAAAGGTTTCCGTTGGCTTTATGCCAGCGGGACCACAATTGGCAGCTACCAATGGCGACGGAACGTCCGCCGCTCTCCGTCCGGTTCATCCGGGCGG
>JANODW010000412.1:0-15893 GCA_031412875.1 Pirellula sp.
ACGCAGCGGACCTGCTCGATCGAGCTGGCTTGGCATGCCAGCATGACAACGCGATCGACTCCCAAAGCGCACCCGCACGAGTTAGGCATTCCCGAGCGCATCGCATCGAGCAGTCGGTTATGGATGGGTAACGGTTTTTTGCCGTCTTGGATTCGCTGTTCATTGGAATGGTTGGCGCGGCGCTCTAGTTGTTCGGCATCCATCAGTTCATGGTATCCATTGGCCAGTTCGACTCCGCGATAAAACGCTTCAAATCGCTCTGCAGTCCTGGAATCGCTTTCGCATATTCTAGCCAACGCGGCTTGCGAAGCCGGGAAGTGCGTGACAAGAACAGGGCTCGCGTGGCCCAATGTTCCCTGCACCCGTTCAGAAAAAATCAGATTGACCCAATCGTCCCAATCCGATGACCAGTGCATGTTTTCAACTAAACCGTGCTGAACCGCCCACTCTCCAAGGTCATGGGTTTTCGATTCAAACAAGTCCACGCCGGTCGCGTTTTGAAATGCGTCCTGAAATCGAATGCGAAGTGCGTTTGGCGTTCCGAGAAGACGCATCAATAGCCGATCCAACAGATCCAACCCATGCTCCATGGTAGCGTCCACTTGATACCATTCGGCCATGGTGAATTCGGGATTGTGCAATCGCCCTCGCTCGCCACTTCGAAACACAGGCCCTATTTGGTAGATACTGCCGATTCCAGAACACAGCAATCTTTTCATGGACTGCTCCGGCGACGTTTGCAAATACCAAGTGGCAGCCGGTTGTCCGGGAAGCTGCATCGTTACTTCGATTGGATCGAGGTGCCGATCGATAATCGAGTCGCGAGACAAAACCGGTGTCTGCACTTCCGTGAAACCGAGCTCATTAAAATAAGTGCGGAGCTTGTTTAGGATCGAGGCGCGTTGCTTAAGATTCGCAACGGAGACAGACGAGTGCATGAATGGAATCGGTCGAGTGATAGGGCAACCATCAGGCTGAAACCAACCTTGATGGCCTAGGCATCCAGGCTGCGTGAGAACACTCATCGCAGGCTGGAAGCCTAGGCCAATGGTTCAAACTTTGTTCCGACCACCATGCACCAGGAAGACTAAGACGGCTTGACGTTGCCTTCTTGAGACACGTCGGCAGGAGTTTCGTCGTACTTCGCTTCGGGCAGGACCTGCGAAACCGGGGCGACCAAGAACTCCACTGCATCTTCGTCCGGATCGGCTTTGAGGATCGAATCCCCCTTGATCTCCTTGACGTTGCCAGCTTCGACAATTTGCTTGATGACGGTACGCTCTAGAATCTGATTTCTCAGAGCGTCCATCTGTCCGGTGCGTTCGAGTTTGGCGCGGACTTGTCGAACCGAGAGATCGCTTTGGTCAGCGATCAGTTGGATTTCTTCGGCGTATTCGGCTTCGCTCGGTTCGATCGCATTGTCCTCAGCGATTTTTTCGAGCACAAAATGCTCCCTCAAAGCGCCTTGGGTGGTTTCTTCGGAGTTGCGGCGGATATTGTTGATGACGGATCGGATTTGATCGTCGGTGAACCCATTGCGGCGCAGGTCCAAAACGCGACGTTGTAGTTCGCGTTCCGCTTGTTTGCGTACCAAAGCTGGCGGCAGATCCCAATTCGCATCCGCGGTAAGCTTCTTGGTGATTTGCTCGCGAAGGAGTTGGTTTTGGTAGTACTCGGCTTGCCGTTCCAATTCCGATCGGACAAATGCACGTAGTTCTTCTGGAGAATCGAATCCAACCGTGTCCAGAACGGATGCGTTTAAGCCGGCCACATTGACTCTACGAATTTCGACGATCTCGAATTCGCAGTCGACTTCGACCCCTCGAAAGGCTTCATTGAGCGACGTATCGAGCACCTTGACGGTTGTGGTGAGCTTGTCCCCTTCTTTAGCGCCGACGACGAGTTCACCGAAGTTTTCGATGACGCAATCCGCGAGGCTCAATCGTTTTCGGAGGGTGATCAGTTCTTCCTCGAAGGCACTGATTGAGCGACCTTTGGAGCTGAAGGTTCCGTTGATGACAATTCGATCGCCCAGCGCTGCTTCGCCATCGTAGGCTTCGCCTGGAGTGACGCGTTCGAGGGTCCGCGCCAACTGATGATCTACTTCGGCATCTGTAAGTTGGTAAACGGTCTTTTCAAGGTCGAGACCTTTCCAATTCGGAGTTTCGAATTCAGGTCGCACCTCGATATTGAACTCGAATGTGAAGTCGCCGGTATCTGGCAACTTGACGGCTCCGAAATCCATATCGGGTTCGGAGATGGCGGAGAACTCGCCCCCTTCGGTGATCTGCTGGAGGCTATCCATGACCAAGCTGCTTTTCACTTGGTCAGCCACTGTCTTTTTGAAGCGGTTTTCCAAAAGCTTGCGAGGAATCTTGCCGGCTCGGAAGCCAGGAAGGTCCGCTTTCGGAGCAATCTCATCGTAAGCCGTACGGAAATAACGCTCCATTTCCGATCGGGGAATGGTGACCACAACATGCCGTTGGCAGGTGCTAGGCGAATCGATCTTTACTGCCAATTCCAACTTAGAATCTGGCGCCTTAGTTTCCACGGTCGACATGTCGGATACAACGTCCTAAGTAGGTTTAAAAAAGGGCATAATCAAACAGAAAAGCGGGTGATGGGATTCGAACCCACGACAACAACGTTGGCAACGTTGTGCTCTACCCCTGAGCTACACCCGCAAAGCAACCTGTTCAATTATGCCCGTTGCAATTTTTGTTTCCACCTTGATTTCCAACCTCCTTTCGGGGGGCCAGATCAGAAACAGCAACCGCTGCAACTGCTTCTTTGGTGGGAGGCAGATTATAAGACCAAGTCCCTTCTCTGCAAGAGCGTTCTGGCTGCATTTCAAGAATCCACGCCTCGGATTCTAGAAAGTCCTATGGACGAGAGGTGTCGAAATCCTCTAAGCAATAGCTATAAGTCAACAAATCGACACTTTTTTGGAGTTTGAGAATGCAAAGCCAGTTTTTCAGGATTCTTGGTGTCCTGGTCTTCTTCGCGTCCGTTGGTTCTTCTCATCTAGCCTTTGCAGACGGCTGGACGTGGGGACCTTTTTCAAAATCCAGCTCGTCCCGAGATTCGAGCCCGCTGTATTCCAGCTCCTCCTCTACCAACAAATCGTCCTGGCTTCCTACCATGAAAATGCCCAAGATGCCTTGGTCGAGCAGCAATTCTTCCAAAATGACTTCTTACTCTCGCTCCAACACGTCTACATGGGGCAAGATGAGCAAGGCCTCGAAGCGCTGGTGGAATAAAACCACGGAATTGCTGGATCCCTATCCCGAGCCCAAGCCTCAGACCTATTCCACCGGCTCCGACAAAAAAGCGAAGCCGGGAATCTTTCAAAGCTGGTTCTCTCCTAAAGAACCCGAAGGGCCTCGAACCGCCAACGAGTTCTTGGGAGATCCGCCGCTTAAATATTGACAGCTCGCCTTAAAGCGGTTCGACGCTAAAATCCGTGCCAGGAATTCTTTCACTGCATTGGCTCGGAAAACGATTATGGCGATTTATTTCTCACGGGGAGGGCAAGACTTAGCCCTCGGAATGGACGACTACCTCGAAGCGATCGAGACGACCCTCGCTCAGCGTCCCACGGCAAAAAAGGTCCTGGCCGTTCCTCCCGATCATACCCGCATGGACTCGCAGGCGGGTCCTATCATGCATGCGGTGCTGAAACTGCTTGGCGACAAACTCACCGATGTCATGCCGGCTCTGGGCACGCACACCGCCATGAACGAGACCGAGTTGACCAAGATGTACGGAGACTTTCCTCGCAAGCTGATTCGCGTCCATCATTTCCGATCCGAAGTCGATACCTTGGGATACGTCGATGCCGACTTCGTAAACGAAGCGACCGAAGGGATCTACAATCGTCCATGGCCCGCCCAAGTGAACCAAATGATCTCTCAAGGTGACCACGACCTCGTCTTGTCGATCGGACAAGTTGTGCCGCACGAAGTTATCGGGATGGCCAACTACACCAAGAATATTTTTGTTGGCACCGGCGGCAGCGCAGGGATCGATGACAGCCATTATCTGAGCGCCATCTACGGCATGGAACGGGTCATGGGGCGTTGCGAAACACCGCTTCGAAAAATCCTGAATCGAGCAGCGGACTTGTTTTTAACAGAACGTCCCATCGTTTATGTCTTGACCGTCGTCGAGTCGACACCGGATCGCGGACCGGTGGTACGCGGTCTGTATGTGGGGGATGACCACTCGGTTTTCTATCGCGCAGGCGAACTCTCAGCCAAAGTAAATTGCTTTCGTATCCCAGAAGCACCCAAGAAAATCGTGGTTTGGATGGATCCCAATAAATACAAAAAAACGTGGGTCGCCAACAAAGCCATCTATCGCACACGGATGGCGATCGCCGATGGTGGCACCCTGGTCATTGTCGCCCCAGGAGTGGAACGCTTCGGAGAACACGATGACGTCGACGGCTTGATCCGGAAATATGGTTATCGAACCACTCCAGAAGTCATCGAGCTCGTCGCAAATAACGCGGACCTGAGAAGCAATCTTTCGGCCGCAGCTCACTTGATGCACGCCTCCACCGAGAATCGATTCCAAGTGGAGTATTGTCCTGGCAAGCTTTCGAAAGAAGAAATAGAATCCGTAGGGTACTCGTACGGTAGTCACGAAAAGGCAAACTCCGAATACACGCTCGATGCCATCGAGGATGGTTGGAACACCAGTCGAAGCAGCGAGCCATTTTATTTCATTCGCAATCCCGGTCTGGGTCTGTGGATGCACGAAAAACATCCTCATGCGTTTTCCTAGCCCATGCCCCACGTGTACTATAGTTCATGATCGAAGCCAAAAACACACAAAGAGCAATCGTTCGAATCGGCTACGATGGACGCGTTCATAAATTCTTCCAAGGCCCGAACGCGCGGGAGCGGTTCGATAACGAGTGCCGCGTATTGATCTATCTCGAAAACCGCAAATGCAGCTTCGTGCCGCGCCTGCTCGCCGCCAATCGCGAGACCCTGGAAATGGTGACAAGCAACTGCGGCGCCCGAGTCGAACGCCTCGGCGATGATAAAATCAAAGCAATCTTTGCAGAACTCGAGCTGTATGGCGTCCGGCACGACGACGCTTTTCTGAGAAACATCACCTACCGAGCCTCGGATGGTCGATTCTGCGTTATCGACTTTGAGTTCTCGACAATCCTCGATGAAATTGCCGATTCGTCCAGCGGGGATGAGAGCAGCAAGCCCACAACCGAACAAGGTGACAGCCCCCCGATCGGTGTTCGATGGTCCGCGATGACCCACCCTGGTTCGTTTCGAGCAAACAACGAGGACCGTTTTCTCGCCATGCTGATCGACCAACGCGGCGTTCGGTACCTCGGCAAAGACGGCCAGTCCAACACACGGGATTCCGACATGCTCTTTGCCGTGGCCGATGGGATGGGTGGAGAACGCTCCGGTGAATTGGCCGGCAAAATCGCAATCGACAATATTACCAAACTGCTCCCTCGCGCCTATTTGATGTCCGATCAGTATTTGCTCGAATCGGCGCCGGCAATCCTGAAAAGTCTATTCGCGGCCATCCATTCCGAATTGGTGACCTTGGGAAAATGGGATCCCCTTTGCACCAACATGGGTGCCACTTTAACGTTGGCTTGGTTGCATCGCAGCACCGTCATGTTCGCGCATATCGGCGATACGAGGCTTTACCATTTCCGTACGCCACCCGATCCAATGTCCACCGAACCGGCCAACCTATCAATGCAACTCGTGACCGAGGATCACACCCACGTCGGTTGGCTCCGACGAACCGGGAAAATCAACGAAAGGGAAGCCCGATTTCATCCGCGAAAAAATGTCCTGTCCAAAGCGCTCGGAGCAGGCAATCAATTCGCAGAACCCCAGTTCGGAGTGTTCGAACTCAAGCCCAACGAAAAGATCGTCCTTTGCACCGATGGCATTACCGACGGATTGTGGGAACGGGCTATCTGCGAACTTGTCCTCGAACCGGAATCCTCCTTGAGCGACTTGACTCCGGCCCAACGCTTGGTTTTAAAAGCGGTGGCCGAGTCGGGCAAAGACAACGCCACGGCTATCGTGATCGAAGCCTAAACGACAGTTCCCCCCATCGCACCCATCCTACTCTCGATCAGCCATCCAAGGAAAAAAGCATCAAATCGTTTTTTGCGCTCGGTCTGTGAGGGAAATGCATTGAATGCGTCTTAATCTGGAACTGCTATCCCAGTCGTAACGAATGCAACAATTATAGGTAAGTCAGATTGCGTCGAAGGTTCGGAATTGACGGTTTCGTTTTTGAATCGAATTAAGGGAATCCGCAAAAAGGACTGGACGGCAACGTTTCTTTGCGCTGACGCTCGAATAGCGTGCTAATTTTGCATGCTTCTAAATACGAACGTTGCAAACTCGACCATTTCACGGACCCCCCACCATGCTAGTGACGCACCAAACGTCATCGATCGATACAAGCAAACTGCTTGAACGCTGCATGGGCAACCGTGGACTGGCGGACAAGGTGATGCTTGCTTTTTCGATCTCGCTCCCGATCGAACGGACAATGCTTCAACAAGCCATCGATAGCAACGACTTGGAAACGGTCGCCAGAACAGCTCATAAGCTGAAGGGGACCGCATTGAATATGTGCGCCGACGGACTTGCGGAAGTTGCACACCAAGTAGAGGAAGCGGCCCGCGCCCATCAAAACGATGTTGTTTCTCAGCGATGGTTAGAACTGTGTTTGCACATGGACGCTGTGAGGGAATTCATTCTTGCGAAGGTTTCGGCTCAATGATGACTGGAATACCATCCCTTTCGGGAGCAAAAACAGACGGGCTCAAGGTATTGATCGTCGACGACGATCCAATCGCACTTGACATCCTCGCCAATTTCATTCGCGTTTCAGGCTATACCGTTGAGGTCGCTGCCAATGGCAAAGAAGCGATCGAGAAGATGCGATACTATTCTCCTCGAATCGTCATCTCGGACGTAGACATGCCCGAGATGAATGGCGTTGAATTGTGTCGTGCCATTCGAAACCGGCAATCCATTCAGTACACCTACCTGATTCTGTTGACGAGCCATTCGGATACCAATAGCGTCTTGCTCGGCTTGGATGCGGGTGCAGACGACTATTTGAGCAAACCGTTTCGGCCCGAGGAACTGAGACTACGGATGGAGGGTGGCCGCCGTCTGCTCACCCTCGAGGGGAGAGACATGATGATTTTCTCTCTCGCAAAACTCGCAGAAAGTCGCGACCAGGATACGGGCACGCATCTGGAGCGGATTCGCGAGTACTCCAAGGTTCTGGCGACCGAGTTGATGTCGTGGCCGAAATTCGAGAACGAAGTCGATGCGCAGTTTGTCGAATTGATTTACATGACTAGCCCGCTGCACGATGTGGGCAAAGTAGGTATTCCCGACAACGTTTTGTTGAAGCCGGGTAAGCTAACGCCGGAAGAGTTTGAGGTAATGAAGCGTCATACCTTGATCGGAGGAGAGACGCTAAGCGCCTCAGCGCAAGCACATCCGGAAGCGAGCTTCCTCAAAATGGCTTTGGATATCGCGTTAAAACATCACGAGCGATGGGATGGCACAGGATACCCCTTTCAACTCAAAGGAGTGGAGATCCCTCTCTCCGCAAGAATCGTCGCTATCGCGGACGTCTACGATGCATTGACCACCAAACGCGTTTACAAAGAAGCGTTCTCGCATGAAGTCGCAGCGGACATTATCTACAAAAGCCGTGGGACGCATTTTGATCCGGACTTAGTCGACGCTTTTTCCAAAGTTGAAAACGAAATGCGCCGCATACGGTTCGAGCTTGATGAAGATGCTTTGGAACTCCGTCCCAATAGTTTCTACCCCATCTCGAAGTCGTTCGAATTGCAATCGCATCCACAGCAACCGTTTCCTGCGATGGCCAACCTATAATTGCGTTAAGGTCCCTGGAGAGGAATCGGTCTGTCAACCGATGGGAGTAAACCTTTTTACGCTTGCTCGTTAAGATCGGGTCGCTTCAAGGAAAATGATGTTCTGATTCTCTTCGACATGCACACGTATATGTCTCAGTTCGATCTGAGAGATTAAATTGGTCAGCGCCATCATGTCCATTCGATCGCGGTAGATCAAGAACCAATCCATGCAAGCTTCCATGTAGCCAATGTCATCAATCGACGGAAGGAAGTTAGCGATCACCAACTTGCCACCGGGTTTGAGCATCTTAAAGAGATGGTAGGTCAGCTTCTGCCCCGTCTTCAACTTGAGGTAGTCGTATAGCCCTGTCGAGTAAATCAAATCGAACGTTCCATAGTCCATTTGCCCGGTGAGCATCTTGCGAATGTCGGCCAACTCGCACTGCACGCCATACCGTCCATAGCATCGCTCGACTTCCTTCAAGCTCTCTGCATCGGCATCCAACGCAACGAATCGTCCAAACTTGCGACGACGCACTGCCGAACTCATCGAGGCCTCGCGAAGATGGCCACATGCGATGGCCAGCACCTCCGGATTGTTTCGATCTCGGGCAATGTCGTCTAACTTTTCCGAGATATGCTCTCGCCGAGCTCGCACTCCAGCCGACGCCGCAGCGTTGCTCGTGTACTGAAAAACGTTACTGCCCAATACGCTTGTCTCCGGCGCCTGCCAACCTTCTTCGACGCCATAGATGTAATCCATCATCACCGCATCTCCCGCGTACCCCCGGGGCTTGTGGAACGCGCGTTGCGTGAACGGATCCTGATGAACGAGCTGGAGCAATGACGACTCCCGAATCTTCTTCACACAATCATTCCACTGGTGGCTCGGCAAATGATTTCGCAAATTCCTACACGCGACGAATAGTCGATGAACGCTGGACTGAACCTGTTCGAACGCAACTGAGTCCGACTGCAAACTCTCGGCGATATCATTGACAAACGTCAAATTTGTATCCGGCACCGATTCATGTCGTAGGTCGAACCGCCGAGTTATGGTCCTCTCTCCTACGATATCCCCGATTTGTTGGTACACCCTTGATTCCACGATTTGAACTCCCCTCTTGCTGACCTTGCATCAATCATTTCTGTTAGAAGTCTATGGCTGGGCGTCGTAGCCGTAGATCGCTCTACGAAAGAGCTTACACGGATCAACTTGAATCGAAACGGAAAACGCTTCGAAAAGAAAAGAAAACGGAACTGCAGTCACTGCACAATCGGGATCTTCGAAGGAGTTTGACATGAAATGATCGATTCCAACCGGTTCTCGGTTGCGAACCAAAGTTCTATGTTGCATATTCCAGCCGGAACATCTCGAAAGGTTTCTCCAATCGCGCCTCCCCCTCGTTTTGATATCGGCTTCCTCGCGTACCTCCCACATGCAGTTCCATTGCTGAGGCTGGCTTGACTCCTAAAACCCAACAATTCACTATCCGAACACTGCCAGCGGTCGAGTGGCTCTCCGCCATTAGCGACCCTTCGCAACGTCTTGCAGCGACGTTGTGGTTAGCCGCAGATATCTTGTCAGAGCTGCAGTCCAAGCACGTCAATGGCGATGTCTTTTTAGAGCTTCGCAATGAAACGGTCTTAATCCAGTTGCCCAAACGCAAAGCCCTCTTGAGCGGACTCGATGCGGAGTCCAAGCAAGCGACGTTGGGACCTGCAAACGATGCCCAATGGACTTTGGAACGAGCGATTTTTCTTGCGCCGGAACAGACTGGAGTATTGCAAAGACCTTTGGGCCCACCCACCGACCTGTACAGCTTAGGGGTTTTTCTCTTCTGCAACATTACGGGCCGAGCGCCTATTCCTGCAACCAATCTCAACGAACTGATGCTCGGGCAGATGACCAGCGCAGTGAGCGGTTTGCGATGGAGCGGCAGCCAAGTGCCCCGATGTTTAGATGAGTTCGTGCTGAGATTGCTAAAGCGAGAGCCCCGAGATCGGTACCAAACGGCCAAAGCAGCGCTTGCTGATCTGACCACGATCGTCGAGTGGATCGCTGGAAATAGTTTGAAACCGGTCGTGCTGGGGACATCGGATAGTCGGGAACGGCTTTGCGAATCGTCGTTTGTGGGCCGCAAACAATGGATCGATCGATTTATTGAGACCCTTTCCGAGACAACTACGCATGCAGCCAGATGCGTCCTGCTCTCGAATTCAGGGGCTGGCAAAACGAGACTCTTGGACGAGTTTGCAAAAGAGGCGAGGGCTCGCGGCTCGTTCGTCTTGCGGATCAAGGGGATGCAGAGTGAAAATTCCCGTCCGCTGGAATCTATCGGAACGCTCAGCGGCGATTTGGAATCGGAATGCCAGGCGAACTCCGCATTTTACCTCGCGCTAAAAAAAGGCTTGGCCCAACACGAGGAAAGCCTGCGGCCCCTTTTCCCATGGCTCTTTCCGACCGATTCGGTCGCAGCCAATGGAGGGCCTGAAAAGTTCGCAGGGCAACGATTGAAGCGAGGCGTGGAGGCGTTGCTGGAATCGTTCTTTCAACAACCCAAAAAAGTGGTGCTGTTGGTGGACGACCTGGATGCACTGGACGAACTTTCAAGCGACCTGCTGATGGGTTGGCTGCAATCCAAAAAAGAAGGAGGTCCCGAATCTCTGGTGCTGTTCGCAACCGCGGCACAACGCAACGGCGACCAAATGCAATTGGATTTCGGAGTGGTGCCAGAGGGTTTGCATCCACTCACGTCCGAGGAGATCAAAGGTCTACTCAATTCCATGACCGGCGCGTTTCCCGAGGAAGCTTTGGAGATGGTCGCCAACGCCTCCAATGGCAATCCCTTTTTAGCAATCTCGCTTTTGCAAGGCATCATCGAGGCCGGGAGTGTTCAGTTCCGTGAAGGTGCCTGGTCCTGTCGAGCGGGCCAGCCGATCGCGTTGCAGGCCTGCGGCCAATCAGCAAGTTCCATGGCCAATCGCATCGACGGACTTCCTGAACTCGCCGTCCGATTCCTCACCGCAGGTGCCGTGCTAGGCTCCACCTTTCGTTGCGATGAAGCTTCCAAACTATCGGGTATCGATGCGATCCTCTCCCAAGAAGTGATCGAATTTGCTTTGCAGCGGCAATTGATTTGGGCCGATAGCCAACAAACCCAAATCGGATTCGTTCACGAAGATGTACGTAAATCCCTTTTCGCAAAGCTCAGCGAATCCAAACGCATTCAAATGCATTTGGTGGCTGCCGAAGGAATTCGCTCCGAGGATCCGAATCGGTGTTATGAACTCGCCTACCACTATGACGCTGCCCAATGGCCGTATGAGACGATCCAGTTCGCAACCCTTGCTGCGAAAAATTCGCAACGCCAATACGCCAACGAGCTTGCGATCCGATACTATCGCATGGCGCAAAAGTGGATTCCTGATTCCGATCTGGACCGCCGACGAAACACCTTGGAAAGTATTGGCGAAGTTTTCCTCAGCACCGGGGACTACGATGGCGCGGGGGGCGCATTCACCGAAGCCTTAACGTTTGCAGACCAAGTGATCGATCGCACGCGATTGGCTGGCAGGATCGGCGACGTCGAATTCAAACGGGGGCGGATGAGCCAAGCTGCCCAACAATACGTCGCCGCTCTGGAATCGAGCGGCGTTCGCGTCGCAAAAACCTTCCCCCCCATGGTTCTGAATCTGCTGTGGCAATCGGTGGTGCAAGCCAAGCATTCCCTGGTAGGACTATCTAAAAACCGTCCCATTGCAACTCCTATCCAGCGTCTGCGTTGGACTCTCCTCAGCCGATTGGCGCACACCTATTGGTTCAGCCGTGGAGCTGTTTGGACCTTGTTTGCGCATCTATCAGGCATGAACGATGCTGAAAAGTATTTGGAGACTCCGGAGCTCGCAAAAAGTTACTCCGAACATGCCCCTGTCTGTAGCCTCCTCGGTTTTTTTCAACGCGCAAAAGTCTATTCCAAACGGTCTCTGAAGATCCGATGCGATCAAGATGACCTTTGGGGACAAGGCCAAACTCTCTCCTATGCGAGCGTCGTTCACTTAGCCGCAACCGAATTCAAAGATTGCATCGATGTCTCCACCGAAGCGATCGAATTGCTCGAACGCACTGGCGATGCGTGGGAAACCAATATGGCTCGTTACCAACGGGCCAATGCACTTTACCGAGCTGGAAGGTTTCGCGAAGCTGCAATCGACGCGCAAAAAATCTACGAATCGGGAATTGAGATCGGAGATGACCAAGCGGCAGGAATCAGTCTGGACGTCTGGATACGCTCTGCCCCCCACAAGGTCCAACCCGAGATTGTCGCCAAGCAAGCAAGAATTTCCAGAACCGATGCTCAAAGCCACGCGCAAACCCAACTCGCATGGGCGATCGTTCAATTGCGAGCGGGACAATGGAACGAAGCGGTGATGACGCTGGAAGATGCCATCGCAATATGCAAGAAAGCCGGCCATCTCAACACGTATATCAGTCCATGCTATGCTTGGCTCGCCACCGCGCTCCGAAGGATGGCATGCGAGACTCCACGCTTTCAAGTGCAGTTGTTCCGTTCCCGACTAGCCGCGGCAAGACGGGCCGCCCTCAGGGCCTGCCGCATCGCAAAGAAGTTTCCTGCCGATCGCCCCCATGCGCTGCGAGAGCTCGGATGGATCGCATTGTGGATGGGGCGATTGGAGGCTGCGTCCAACCTGTTTCGCAAGAGTATCCAAGCCGCAGCGCAGATTCAAAGCCCTATGCAGGAATGGGAATCGCTCACCGCGTTGCAAGACTCGCAATTGGAAATGGCAGACAGCCGATTGCAATTGACGGAACTCGAGTCGGTTCGCTTGAGAGCCCTTGTGGAAAGTCAAATGGATGCCATCCGTTTGGTCGACGGGAACACCATCTCACAGGAGACGCTCTCGCTTGCCGATCGGTTTGATACTCTTTTAGCAGACGGGAGACGCATCGCCCGCTCTTTGGACACAAAGGAAATTTTTCGCGAAGGCTGTTTGGCAGCCCAACATTTGCTGCGCGGCCAAATTGTTGTGGTTTTCTCTCGTCAGCCCGCGGCTTCGTCGTGGGTTGTCTCTGACAAAATTTCGACCGGCGCAATCAGTTCAGTCCAACTCGATGAAATGGCGCACACCGCTCGTTTTTTACCTCGCGGCGAAGAGGACGGGTCGACGCGTGTCATGCTCTGGAACGAACGGGATCGATTCGCCAGTGGGAGTCTGTTGGCCACTCCGATTCGCGTTCGAGATTCGATCGTTGCCTACCTGGTTATCGGACATGCTGAACTCGAAAACCTATTTGGAAACGAAGAACTGAAGGTGGCTGAGTTCATCGCCACTCTAACCGGCGCCGCATTGGAGAATGCCGAAGGTTTCGGCGAACTCCAAGAACTAAACTCCACCTTGGAAGAACGCGTGGAGGAACGGACTGCAGCCGCAGAACTTCGCTCGACCGAACTCATTCACAGCAACGAAGCGCTTCGCGAAACCGAGGAGCAACTTCGCGAAGCCATCGAGGTGGCAAACGCAGCCAGCCAATCCAAGAGCCGATTCTTGGCCACCATGAGCCACGAAATACGTACTCCCCTCAACGGCATCTTGGGCATGACGCAACTAGCGCTCGCCAATAGCCCAAGCCTGCAATTGACAAACTACCTCAGCACGATCCAAAGGTCCGGTGAGTCGTTGTTGCGACTGCTCAATGACCTTCTCGATTTCTCGAAAATCGAAGCGGGGAAAATGACCGTTGAAAGTATCCCGTTTGATCTGCTCGAGGTTTGTACCGATGCTATTGACCTCCTCTCTATCCCCGCATGGCAAAAAGGAATCGAGATAGCCGCGTACTTTTCGAATGCAGTCCCTCAAAAACTCATGGGGGACCCGATGAAACTGCGTCAGATTGTCCTGAATCTGCTCGGCAACGCGATCAAGTTTACCGCAAGCGGATCGGTAGAGGTTCGAGTAGAAGTGGCCAGCGGAGAGAAGAGCTTCCTGAGACTCCGAGTTATCGATACCGGGATTGGAATCCCTCCGGACAAACAGAAAACCATCTTTGAATCCTTTTCCCAAGCGGACAATAGCACCACGCGGCGATTTGGTGGGACGGGGCTCGGTCTCGCCATTTCCTCAGAACTAGTACAATTGATGGATGGAAAGATTGAGGTTACCAGCCAGCCGAATGTTGGCAGCGAATTCGTGGTCGTTTTGCCACTGGTCCCAGACCTCTCGCACCCAAACTCCTCAGCGCCAAGATGCAAATTCCTCTCGGGCCGCAAAGTCCTGATCGTGGAGCCTGTCGAAGCAACCCGACGTTGCTTGGAAGAAAGCATCTTGGATACCGGAGGATTTGCAATCGGATTTGATACTTGGTTTGACCAGCCCGAAATCGATCGCCCGGAACTCGCATTCTTCGATGCCATCATCGCCTCCGGACCGGAAGCAAAAAGAATCCTCGACCAAGCACACGCAGCCGGCATTCCGGGATGGTTGGCACAAGGTCCCGATGCGCCCCAAATCGACAACCAATGCTATTTGATCAAACCTTGCATCGGTCCTGAATGGTTTGAGACCCTTTCAAGAAACCTGGTCGAACCGGATCCATGGCATCCCACCTGCCCCACCCCCGCGGCCGTTTCTCACAAGGAAACGCCTAAACAACCCGAACTGCAAACGAAACAACGCTCATTAAAAATCCTGGTCGCGGAGGATGGACTGGTCAATCAATGCGTCTTGGTAGGTCTGCTCGAACTCGCTGGCCATCGAGCCACAGTCGCTAATAACGGACAAGAAGCGTTCGAATGGATTGAACAAAACGAATTTGACGTGTGCCTCATGGATCTAGATATGCCCGAACTGGACGGGATTCAGGCAACCATTCTCATCCGCAGCCGAGGCTTTGCATTGCCCATTTACGCGATGACGGCACATCATGATCAAGGCCACGCCGATAAATCCCGTGAAGCGGGCATGACCGGCTTCCTAACCAAACCGATCAATCCAAAAGATCTTCAACGGATACTCGATTCGGTACCTTGCTCGGAATCGGAAACCAGTGCGATGGAAACATAAAAGCAGTGGCTTGGGACCATCGTTCCGAACGCTCCATTCGAGCGCTCCATTCGAGCGCTCCCATCGAGTGCTCCTCCCGGTCAACGGGCAAATCGATACACTTAGGTGCGAGGATTAAACACCGGTACCGATCCGCTTTCTTGGATCCCTCGGTTGCGTAAACGGTAGGACGCTGTTTAGACTGTGTGCTGTCGACTCTTTCGGGGAGCTAGGCCCTAAGTTTTTCAAGGAAATTTCATGTATCGAAGTCTTGCGCGCGTTGCATCTGTGTGTCTGTTGGCCACTCCCTGGTTGATCGAGGAAGCGAACGCTCAGTTCCAGGGGAGTATCGAGCCACCCATCGAATACAAAACGGGCTTTGATGCGATCACAGATCAACGCGCGGAAGAATGGCTTTCGATCTTAGCCGGTCCTGGATTCGAGGGTCGGGGAACAGGGCAATTAGGCTATACCAAAGCAGCGCATTGGGTTGCAGGCAAGACTGCCGAATTTGGACTCGAGCCTATGGGTGACGGTGGCACTTACTTTCAAATGCTCCCCATGTCACGCCTTTCTGTAGAGCCCTCGCAATCCAAACTGATTGGCCCCAAGGACCTTGCCATTGAATTCGAACGAGCGATCGGTCTGGAACGATTTACCAACGTGCCCGAAGTGGCCGGTGGAGCCGTCTTTGTGACTCTCTCAGGGGATTCGCCCAAGTTGGATGAGTCGGTTTCGCTTCGCGACAAGTTTGTTTTCTATACGGCTGACGAAAAATCGCAACGGAGAGCCCAAGGAATTTTCGCGCGTCAACGTCCGGCCGCAACTTTCCGAATCGTCAACGAAGAACCCAAATCGGGTTCGCAGTTGCTCCGCGATGGTGGCCGCCAACGCGCGACTAGCCTTTCAGGCACGATCTCTC
>JANODW010000413.1:0-4267 GCA_031412875.1 Pirellula sp.
GAACGCGCCAGCGGCGTGCCGACGTACTGGCCTAGGAAATGAACCATGTTCCCTTCCAACATGATCAGTGCAGGCAGGAATATCTTGTGCGCTACCGTCACGACCGGAAAGTGCTTAACCGGATGGAATGTCGGTTCGATCAGCAGATTGACGTAGATGCGAATGAGGAAAGATACGAATGACCATACCACGCCCAGAATGGCTTTTGCACATATCGAGAGCAGGTTTTCATCGCTGTGAAAGCGTAGCCATTCGTCCACCGCGTAAAGCACCCGCTCTAAGGTGCTTAGCAATAATCGAAAAAAGTCGACGAGCCAACCGATCACGGCGAGCAAGAGCCTAGCTTGCAATTGATGCAAAGCGTTCTCAATCCAGTCGCGGGTCAGTTCCTGCGCGTCCCGTCCCAATCGAGTATTCAGGATGACGCTCGCTCCCAAACCAATCGCGCCCACCCACCACCATTCCAACGACTTTGCGCCGGATAACCAGGGAACGGCACGCCCTAAAAACACTGCCAAAATCGCAGGAGTGATCACGTACCTTCGCAGCCGCACCACCAACGCCGAATTCCAAACGCTCAATAGGATGGGAAGTTTCAATAGGAGCAGTGGCGTCTCAAAGAGCACCGCCCGAACCAGACGGAGCGCTTGAAGGGAGGCCACCATCGCCGCCCTGCGAAAGGAAGGCACATGAATCAAAGCCATCAAAAGCAGACCGAGTATCAAGACCAACGAAAAAGTTTCTGTTCGCTGGGATAGGATTTGACGAGCCGCTTCGTCCGTCGTCTTGGGAGGCACTCCAATAATCGCTTCCGAATCCGTAGGCATCCAATCGGATGGGAACGAACCTTCGTCCCCAGGTTCGGGTTGCTTTTTAGTTTCCGACGCGAGCTCTTCGACGCCGGGGCTCTTAGTAGGCGATTTGGTTGCTTCTGTTTCCGAGGTTGTCAGGGGGGGCGGAGCAGCAGGTGGTACCTTGACCGCGACGGTACTCTTGTGCTCTTCGTGGCCATTCCGCTGAAACATGTGAATCACATGCAACGTTCCTTCAACGATCACGACCGCACCACCAAAAGGGATGATGAGGTACATGGTGGCAAATCGGCCCACGCGAGTTCCAAAATAAAACGAACTGACAATTTGGAGCCATCGCAAATAAAACTCGCCCCGGCGATAGACCCCATCCAATGCCAAGTCCAATTGGTCGTCAGCTCGCAACAACTGATCGCCATGCCAAACCTCTTTGAGCTTCTGAATGTCCGGCAGTTTGAGATCGTTTCGGCTGATCGCGTCGCGCAAATACCCCATGGTCAGATAGCCTCGATCCGCGATGCAATCCAAGGACTCTTCGACCAGTTTTTGCAACGCTACTTGCTCGGGCACGCTTTGCGGCACAAGCTGCACCGCTAACAACGTTTGCTCCAACAGGGGTCGCATGCGTTCTCGCATCTGCGATTCGGACAGATGCGCCGCGTGCTCGATCAACTTGGTCAATTGGTTGCGATCGTTACCGCTCAATCGCACATGCGGTAATCGCGAAGCGGCGCTGGCCAAGTGTTTCGTCATGGCCACTTCGCGAAGATTGTTGAGCGGGCGGCGCAACGGTCGCTTACCGCGACTGACCACCCACTTGACCAAGTCGACTTTGAAGGTCAAACGTTCGTGATCGAGGCATACCTTTTGAAGATCGTACAGAAGCCGCTTTTCTGCATTCCAAAAACCATGGACCGAGTTCTTGGCAAGTTCCCAAAGGGCGGTTTGCCATTCATCCTTGTCTTGTTTCGCAAAGTCGATGGCGTTGCGCAGTCGGCTCACCAGATGTCGGACGTCGTCGCGCGCTTTCTTTTCCGCTGCCAGCTTCTTGCTCTCGGAGCTGGCTCGCTGCGAGGCGCGGATCGCGCATGCGATCGCATAAACGGTGTTGCCACGCTCATTGGATCGCTCTCGCTTTCGCAATTGACGCAAATAACCTCGCTCGGATTGAGACACCCCGACCGCGAGTGACCAATTCTTGCGAGTCGCAGAGAGCCTGTCTTCATCGCTATCGGCGTGCGAAATCAATTCCGGAAAAGGGGCCCCCTCAAGTCGAGACTCTCGAAAGATTTTTTCGATATCCAAACCTTGCGACAAAATCGCTTCCGCACGCTGGGTGTCGCGCAAAGATGGGAACCAGATCGGCAATAGATCGGGCTCAAAGAAACGCAGCTCAAAATAGACCGCCACCAGTTCCCGCCATGCCTCCTCCCGCGAGTTCGGAGACATCAAATTGAGTTCGGATCGGAGCACGTAATGCGCCTCATCAAACTCCACTTGGCCGATCGCAGCAATGTTGCGACGGAGTGTTTCCGGACCGGAAGACGTACTGAGTTCCTGCAGAGCAAGATCCAGTTTGGCATGAAAAAGTCGTCTCCAGACCTTTTGGAGCAACTCCTTCAATGGCCAATGGTCCAACTCGCCGTTTTCGGGTTCGCAAATCAACAGACACTTTTCCGGCAACGCATCGAACGACTGCAACCCCAACTCGTCCGGATGCGCATACTTGCGAATGTCCGAGCCGCTGACGATCTGATTGTGCGTGTGCGGCAATGCGACCACGAGGTTTGCAACCTCAAATTGCTCCCTGATCAAGCGGCGAATCACGCGGGCTTCGACCAGAAAGGCAGCCCGGTCGGCGACCGACAGCGCGCCCCTCAATGCTTGAATCCTGGAAATCTCCTCTGCCATATCTCTAGATTTTCACCGTGCGGAGACTTCGTGAAAAACAGGTTTGCAAAATGGAGACCCTTCAAAATCTAGTGCGCGAACGAGAAATCGGCATCAGCCGTCGCTTTGCATGACATCCTAGTGCATTTTCAAGCGATCGACTACCGCGAGTTGATCGGCCGAAAGTATCCCTACTCTGGCGGCTCCCGACGGGGCCCCCGATGCCGTTCCCGAAGCGGCCCACGAACAGATTCCCATCGGGCTGGTAAACTGCGGATTCCTGGCGAGTCTGAGCAAGTCTAGAACGCAGTAAAAACGGCCCCTGATGTTGCTTTTGGGTTGACGGATCGATACGCTATTAGGAGAAGGATTCCTATCTATGTGCGTTTTTTGTCGATATCTCCTGGTCGTATTGCTAGCCTTGCCGCAAGGGCTGTGCTGCGTCGCGACCGGATGCGAAAGCAAATCGAAGGGCGCGCATCCGAATTCAGAACCGTCAAGGGAGCACTGTAGCTGCTGTCGAACCAAGCCTGCTGGCTCTTTCACTCCCTCCGTCCGAATTACTCCCACGGATTCCCCTTTAGAAAAGTGCGCCCCGACGAAACAGTGCGAATGCAAGTGCCGTTTCCATATCGGAATTCCCCGGCCCGTGATTACGTTGGACTCGCTCGCTAGTCTCGACTGCTACGGGGAGCGTCCTGTCGAAATAAGCCAACCGGAGATCGAAAGCTGTCCAGTTACTACCTCTTTATCCACATCGATCCGGTTGCAGATTCTTTACTGCAATTGGCGGTGTTGATTCGATCCAAGACGTGGTCCAATCGTTTGTAATATTTTTAGTGGTTCTGATAATCAAAACTGAAATCGAAAGTGAACTTAAAATGATCAATTCCAAATTGTTGTTGGTTGCTGTGGCGTTGCTGGGAACGGGCGCTTTCTACACTGCCTATTCCGGCGCGTTTAGCGGTTCATCCAAGTCGGGATGTTGCTCAATGGGCTCTTGTTCGCAAGAAGCGACGAGTTGCTGCGTTCAAGGCGCAGTCGCTGCGACCCAATCCGCTTGCGAGGGATGCACGGGCAACTGCTGCAGCGATTGCACGGCTGATGTTTGCTGTGGCGGGTCCGGATGCGATTGCTGTTCCGCCGACGTCTGCACCAGTTGTGCAAAGGAAGAAAAGACAACGCCAGTTTCGGCTGAAACGTGTGCTGCTGGTTGCTGCACAAAAGAATAGCAATCTTCATTGCTAATTTTGTTCTCGCATTCCGCGTGATGCGTGAATCGCAAAAAAAGAGGCTTGGTTGTTTTGCAACCAAGCCTCTTCTGTTTATTGGTACCGTTGGACGGGAGGCCTGTCCCGTCCGTTAGATCGTTCGGGACAAGAGTCCCAAACAACGGTCGGCATGTTTCAGCCTGCTGATTGCTTAGTAACGATACGCTTCTGCCTTGTACGGACCGTTCTTATCGCAACCCAAGTAATCTGCTTGCGAGGTTGTCAACGTGGTCAGCTTGACACCCAGTTTGCCCAAGTGCAGTCGTGCGACTTCTTCGTCCAAGTGCTTTGGCA
>JANODW010000414.1:0-2559 GCA_031412875.1 Pirellula sp.
CTTGCGGGACGATAATGTCTAAAGATCGCATGGTTAGCAACTCTTCGCGGTCGTACCCGAGCGATTCACACGCTTGGCGATTTACATCAATGATGTTCAAGTTTTCATCCATCATAAAGAAGGCGTCGGCCGCGCAGTCCACGAACGTCCTGAAACGCAGTTCACTCGCCTTCCTTTGCGCATCCGAAATCGCCCTCCCTCTCACGGACGATAGCACCTGTGCAAGCAACGTTACGAAATCGATTTCGTCCTCCGTGAGACTGGTTCGTTCCGACGAAGCAAACGAAATGGTTCCCACCAATTGGTTGCCGTACATCAATGGAGAGGCGATGAATGTACGGTATCCAATCTGCCAGAGCTCAGCCCCTTGAGGGTGGTCGGCAAGTTCTTTATCGGTCAAATAAATCTGCCTTTGAGTCAGTGCGCACTGGCCGCAAACTTTTTCTCCGAGCTCGAGCGATTGCACCTCCTTTAGAAATGGGCCGTTCACTCCCATGGAAGCTTGCAAATGAAGCTGGTTCCCGACCAATTCGTAGTGGGCGAACAAATTGCATTGCAACTGCTTGGAGAAGCGTCCCAACAATTCGCTCCAATTCTCCTGCGGCAGCTCACGAACGAGCAGCAAGGTCGTCGCCTCGGAAAGCAATCGCAAACTGGCGCATTGCCTCTGCAAGGACAAATCGCTTCGCCGCTTTTTGGCTGCAATAGCCTCCAATATTCGTTCTCGCCAAATCGAAGAGCCACAGAGCGCTAACACGATGACCACATTGCAGGCGGTCACCCAAAAGGTTCCTCGAAGGATTTCGTCTCGACCATAAAAGGGAACAATCCAACCCTGGCTGATTGCCCCTGCACAAAGGAGGGAAGCAATCGCATAGAAAATACTCGCAAAAACACCGGAGCTGGCACCGGCAAGCATCGTGGCTGCGATCGGAACACACGCTCCGCAAGCCACAAAAAACAGATTCCCGCAGAGCAAAAAAATGTCGAGAAAGCACATTATCCCAACAATTGCACCGATCGAACACACCAGATTGATGGCACCAGTCCGCAACAACAAGAGGATCAGACATAATAACGCCAAACCAGACAAAAGCGAATGGATGCGGTCGTAGGTCTCCTGTTGATACCACGCTACCGAATAGTCAAAGATCCCTGCTACCGCTCCCATAGCGAGAATTCCAGCGATCGATCGGATCTTCGTGTCTGTCGTTACTGCCGTTTGCTCCATCCATTTCTCCTCTAGAACATTGCCTAGAATAAGTGAATTCTCGTCCCAGAGGCTTGGATGAGATCAGCCGGTCGATTTCGAGGTTCGTTGGTTTGGAGTATAATCGGCGTTGATTTTCAAGGCAACCGTTAGACTCCCAACCGCGTGGCTGCGATCCCCCCTCGCCCCTCCCACCTGAAAAGGAAATTGCATCGATGCTTACCTTCGACGGCATCCCCTCCCAACGATTCTGCGACGGCATCCAACGTCGCCATTTTTTGAAGATGGGATCTCTCGGACTGGGTGGCCTCTCGATGCCACAATTGCTTCGCGCTGAATCCGATCTTCAGATTGGCAGTTCGAACAAATCGGTAATCATGGTGTACCTGCCAGGCGGTCCACCGCACCAAGACATGGTCGACCTCAAGCCAGATGCACCGGTCGAAATACGGGGCGAGTTCAGGCCCATTTCCACCAACGTATCGGGCATCCAAATTTGCGAGCATCTTCCTCAACTAGCCAAGTTGACGAGCAAGCTCGCGATCATTCGCTCTATCGTCGGCGCCAAAGACCGGCATGAGTCTTTTCAATGCATGACCGGACGTCTCAATGAACGCAATCCCCCAGGGGGTTGGCCAGAGTTCGGTTCGGTGGTGTCCAAATTGCAAGGGACCAAGGACCCCACCTTGGCACCCTATGTCAACCTGTCCCCTAAGATGCAACACACCCCCTACAACTTTGGCAAACCGAGCTTCATCGGACATGCGTATACTCCATTCAACCCCTCGGGGAATATCAAAGAGGATATGGTATTGGGAAGCATTTCCCCCGAGCGACTGGCCGATCGCAAATCGTTACTGGCCAGCATCGATCAATTCCGCCGCGAAGTCGATGGAAGCGGAGCGATGGCCGGATTCGATGCCTTCCAGCAACGCGCCTTCGACATTTTGACATCCAGCCGAATGCTCGAGGCACTCGACCTTGCGCAAGAAGATCCCAAGGTGCGTGAGCGTTATGGCAAAGGGACAGAGAAGGTCCAAGGGGACGCCGCCCCACGACTCAACGAGCAGTTTCTGCTGGCGCGGAGACTCGTCGAAGCCGGCGTTCGAGTCGTCACGCTCAGCTATTCCTTTTGGGACTGGCACGGAAATAATTTCAAAATCGCCAAGCAAAACCTGCCTGACTTTGACCAAGCCCTCAGCGCCCTGATCGAAGACCTGGACCAACGCGGTCTGCTCGAGACAACCACCGTGATCGCTTGGGGGGAATTTGGACGAACCCCCAAAATCAACAAAGATGGAGGCAGGGACCATTGGCCGAATGTTTCATGCGCCCTGCTCGCCGGAGGC
>JANODW010000415.1:0-7663 GCA_031412875.1 Pirellula sp.
GAGGCTCGTTGATTGCCAAGTGGATGATGGTGCACCGAAAGCAAAACCCTCTTTACGAAGCCTTCGATGATCTCTGCGACATCATGAGGCAATACGACGTAACATGGAGCCTCGGCGACGGACTGCGTCCGGGCTCGATCGCGGATGCAAGCGACGCGGCTCAATTTGCCGAACTCGATGTTTTGGGCAAGCTATGCAAGCGGGGCTGGAGCAAAGGAACACAGGTCATGGTCGAAGGTCCAGGCCACATCCCGATGGATCAGATCGAAATGAACATTAAAAAGCAAATCGAGGTCTGCCATGGAGCTCCGTTCTACGTGCTCGGACCCTTGGTGACCGATGTGGCTCCGGGATACGATCACATCACCAGCGCCATCGGTGCAGCATTGGCCGGTTGGGCCGGAGCAGCCATGCTCTGCTACGTCACTCCCAAAGAGCACCTCGGACTGCCTAATCGCGAAGACGTCAAGCAAGGCGTTATCGCTTACAAGATTGCAGCCCACGCGGCCGACGTGGCTCGCAAGCGTCCCGGCGCCCAAGATCGAGACAACGCACTTTCCAAAGCCCGATTCGCATTCGATTGGAACGAGCAGTTCAGGCTCTCGCTTGATCCGGAAACGGCCAAGGCTTATCACGATGAAACGCTGCCGCAAGATACGTTCAAGAGCGCTCACTTCTGCAGTATGTGCGGACCCAAGTATTGCTCCATGCGAATCACCGAAGACATTCGGAAAATGGCAGCCGAAAGCAATGAGCCAGTCCTGGTCGAGATCAAGTCCTAAGGCGAACAGCAGGCGGAAACCTTCCTGCCGCTCGCCTATTTCGTTGGGTTCGGCCAAGATTGCTTTTCTATCCGGACCAAGACGCGAACGATTCGCTTGCTAGGGTTGATTTGCTTGAATTGTGTGGCTTGCGTAGATCCGATGGCCCCTCGCGACTGCTCTTGCCGTCGCTCGGATGGAACGAAAAAATACTCGACCAGAGGCGCCCCTGGCAGCGACTCGGGGATACTCGTTCGGCTCGATTTCAATTCCAACTCCTTTGCCGGTTGAACCAATAGATTCACCGGGGGGGCGGGATCTGGAGGACTTGCCGAAAACTCTAAAACGTCTTCTGTCGGGAGATCCAGTGGCACTCCGACACCCAGTTGTTGCAATCGTTTTGCGCCCGCGTCCCAGTCCTCGCTCGGGATTTGAAATTCGAGCAATACCGACCGGGGAGCCCCACTCTTTTTCTTCACCGGGGACGCTTCACTGCGGCTTTCCGTTTCGCTCGTCGATCGGTCGGCTCGGCTCGATGGCAAGCTGGTGTCCGAGTTCGCTGGCTGGCCTCGTTGCACCACGTTTTCCGATGCGCTAAGGGCAAGGGAATCGCGGTCCGTATCTCGCTGCATCTGAGCGTTGGGTTGGAGACGCCAAACAAAATGAGCAACTTCTTTTTCGTCTTCTGCTTTTTGTGTGAACGACAACGTTTCTGGAATGTTTCGCGGTTTCTCGAGCGTGCCCCTGGCTATCCCTGGATCGCGGACCTCATCCTGAACAAACGCATCGATCGCGAGGGTCCTGGGTTTTTGGTTGCCACCTTCCTCAAAAAAAGATTCGACCCAACGCTTCAGTGCAGGATCATGGCTTTGGGTGGTGACAGAACTGCCAACGTCCGTCTCTAGCGAAAACGTTTCCGTGTTTTTTGGAGCAGTCTCCGGTGGCGTTTTCGCAAACTGGGGCTCCACCCGGCTGATTGATTTTTGAGTGGGATCCATCCACAGAAAAGAAAGGCAAGCCGCGATAGCAACCAATGCGGCGAGGCTTGCGAGCCGTTGGATGGCCACTTTCCATTGCATTGACGGTACCGCCGGGAGCAAGACGACCGGAGCAGACTCGCAAGGGGCTCGGTTGGACGAACCCTGATTGGCGTTCCAGGGACCGTTCTGCCAATCGCGGCTTGGTTGCGAAAGATGCAACTGCGTGACCATGCTTCGAATGGAACGCAGCTCTTCCAAAAGTTTGCGAGCGGTATCGGAATGTCGAAGATGCGCTTCGACTTGGGCCCGTTCGGCGTCGGTCACTTCGTCGTCCAAATAAGCGGTCAAGAGAGATTCATCAAACTCGGGATTCATAACGGGTCTCTCCCAGGTGCAGCCATGGGACGGTGCGAAGCGATCGGATCGGGGTCTTTCTTAGGGCTGCTTGGATCGCGTTCGGTCAAGCCCATGCCCATGGCATTCATAATGTCCCTCAGTTCGATGCGAGCGCGATGCAACCGGCTGCGGACAGTGCCGACCGGGATGTCTAACAAGGTCGCGATCTCAGCGTAATCGATCCCTTGCAAATCGCGCATGACAATAATGTTTCGGCGTTCCGCATCGAGTCGCGACATGGCCAACTGAACTTGCCCGACGGTTTCGTTTACCATCACGATCGATTCGGGCGAATAAGCCTGATGGCCGGTGGATTCGAACGTCTCGATCGCATCGCTGCTGACCAATTGATTCTTGGTTCGTTTCTTTCGACGTTGCAAATCGATCGCCGCGTTGAAAGCGATCCGTCGCAGCCAGGTGTAAAACGAAGACCGGCGTTCAAACTGATCCAATTTGCGAAAAGCGGTCAAGAAGGTTTCTTGTGTCACGTCCTCGGCGTCTTGTCGATTCCCGAGCATTCCGAGCAGCGTCGAATAAATCCGCTGTTGGTAGGTTGCAACAAGGAATTCGAATTTGGAAGTCTCGCCCGAAACGACGCAATCAATCAACACAGTCTCCTCCGCTAGGTTGGGGTCTGTATTCAATGACGGATCCATGGACGAAGGAGTTCCCGATTCGTGAAAAGTGCTGAGGATCAAGGCAAAAAGCTTAGCTTTGCCGCCGGTGTTTCATGGTTTCCCGGGCCGAAAAAACCGGCCTCTGTCTAACTGTACAATGGGATGAGCTTGTCGCTGAGATAATGAACCAATGGCTCGGACGAAAGGGGAAAACCGGTCGCCTTGGCAATCAAATCCGTCGGTTTCAAGCATCGGCCATGCTGATGGACAGACTTGCGAAGCCATTCCAAAAGGGGCTGAAACTCTCCCTTTGAGATCATCGAGGGCAAATCCCCTAGACTTTCGCCGGCCGCATTCATCAATTGCGAAGCGAAGATATTTCCAAGGGTGTACGTTGGGAAGTAACCGATCAGTCCCGCAGCCCAGTGTACATCCTGCATGACCCCTTCGCTATCGTTCGAGGGTCGAATCCCCAAAACCGATGCATAGCGATCGGACCATGCTGTCGGTAAATCCACACAATGCAAATCGCCATCGATGATCTCTCGCTCCAATTCGAAACGAAGCAAGATATGCAAATTGTAAGTCGCTTCGTCGGCTTCGATGCGAATCAAACTGGCCTCAACTCGATTCAAATCCGCATAAACGGCGTCCACCGAAACAGCATTTAATTGAGGAAACCACTTCTTTGCATGAGGCAAGCACCACTGCCAAAATTCGCGCGATCGCCCGATCATGTTTTCCCAAAGCCGGCTCTGCGATTCATGCACTCCCAAAGATGCCGCGCTTCCCGCAGGCAATCCAAACCATTCCGTCGGTAGTCCCTGTTCATACATCCCATGACCCGCTTCATGCAACGTGCCATACAACCCGCTGCCAAACGAGTCATGATGGTACCGCGTGAGAATGCGGTGATCGTTCGGACCAAGCGTCGTACAAAAAGGGTGATCGGTCTCATCGAGTCGACCTCGTTCGAACTCAAAGCCGATTTGTTCCGCGACCCAACGCGAAAATTCTTTCTGCTTGGCGATATCAAAAACACCAGCGATCGATTTCCCGTCCGGACCAACCTCGGAGTGCGTGAGCCGCTGGACCAACGGAACCAACCGTTGCCTAAGATCTGAGAAGACCGACGCAACCTCCTCGGTCTTCGCATCTTCCTCGTATTGATCTAACAAACTGTCGTAACGGCATCCCGGCCCCTTCGACAATATGGTCGCTTCCTCTCGCCTCAATTGAACGATAGATTCCAGATAAGGCAAGAAAGATGCAAAGTCGTTTTTTGGCTTTGCCTCCGACCAAACCTGTTGACCGACCGAAACCGCGTGCGCTATCCGCTTGACTAAGTCCTCGGGAAGCTGGATGTTTTTGTCGAAATCTCGCTTCAAGCCCCTTATGGATGCCCCCACCGGACTCTCCGGCGGCAGCGATATCTCGGATTGGGAAAGCTCCGTGAGCCAATCCCCGAATTGGCGATTTGTCTTGCGCTGATGAACCAAACCACTCAGGAAAGTCACTTGCTCCGCACGACTATCCCCGGCCTTTGCAGGCAAGCCTGTCCGTTCGTCCCATTCCAACAATGCGAGAACATTTTCCAGCAATGCTGTTTCCCGAACATAGTCGTATGTTTGCTGAAATACTCGTTGCGCGATACTCGTTTGCAAGCGATGTTCCTTTTCTATTTGCAATCATTACCATCTAAGCACTCCCTAATTTATCAAATCTAGCAAATTTGGAAATTTCAGAAGATGCCACGGGCGACCAAGTCCACAACAAACTGAAAATGAGTGCAATGCGTGCAATGCGTGCAATGAATCCGATGAATCGTCAAACCGTTGTCTTGCTCGGGTCCATTGCACTATTCGCCGTAGTCGTTGCTTTGATGAGCGGATCGACGCATCGCAAGTTACCGGACGATGCCCTCATGGAACAAAGTGAGCCAGTCGTGCTGTTTTGTGCTGCCAGCAACCGAACCGTGATGGAGTCGATTCGAATTCAATATGAAAAGGAGACCCATCGTTCCGTTCAGGTTCAGTACGGCCCGTCGCAGTCGCTGTTGTCCGCCATTGAGGTCAGTGGGACAGGTGACCTTTTCTTGCCGGCGGACGATAGCTACATCGAGATGGGGAGGAAAAAGGGGTTGTTGGGCGAAGTGTTTCCGCTTGCTACGATGCGAGGCGTGGTCGCTGTGCGGCGTGGGAATCCGAAGGGCATTCACGATTTTTCTGATTTGTTGAGGGCGGACGTTCGTTTGGTCCAGTCCAGCGCGGATTCGTCGGCGATTGGAATGCGGACGCGGAGTTGCTTGGCAGAGAACGGCAACTGGGACCGATTATACGCGGCGACCTCGGCGTATCGAACGACGGTCACGGATGTTGCGAACGATTTGGTGGTGGGTGCTGCGGACGCAGGGGTTATTTACGATGCGGTTTTGCATTCGTATGCCGATTTGGAGTCCATCGACCTACCTCAATTCGGTGGAGTTGTTTCCAAGGTGGCTTTGGCGGTGATTTCCAAGTCCAAGCAACCTCAAGCAGCGTTGCACTTTGCTCGCTATGCAGCATCCCGCGACCGGGGATTAGTGCACTATGCCAATCACGGCTTCTCCGTTTCCCAGTGAATCTTCCTTCCGAATCCCCAAGCCCCCTGCCTACCGCCCGGTAGGTCGCTTTTGCCGAAAGCGACTTCCCATCCTGCTTATTCGCTCGTTCGGCAAAACCCGTACTGCTCGGGACCAATCTGGGTCTAATCGACCATCCGGCAGGCACTGGCTTGGGAAAATAGTGTGCAGTTCGGGCTCAAAGTAACAAGATTGCACGCAAACCCCGTGAACTAGGATTTGTGGGGCCTTGGCGAAAGGGTTACAATCCCGCTTGATCTACATTTCCAAAATCCGTGTCAGCGGTTAGGTTCTGTAGTTTGCGTCCCGAATCCTCATCGTCCTTGTGGAGATCCTCCGTGCAAGTCAATGTTTCCGCTCGCCATGGCCATTTAAAGCCTGAAGACCAAGCAATTATCATTGAAAAGTCTGGGAAAGTGCGGCGTTTGTTCGATCGGATCAATGCGATCGAAGTGACCGTGGATCTGGAGCATTCGGACAAGCCCACGGTCGAAATCAACGTTTCCGCTGAACATTCGCCCGATTTTGTGGCGACGGCGCAAGCCCCGTCCATCCTCGCCGGCTTGGATTTAGCGATCGGCAAAGTGGAACAGCAGATCCGAAAGCACAAAGAAAAAGTTACCGATCACAAGGCGACACCCGTAAAACACAGCGGCAACAACGAAGTTTAGGCTTCGGCGATCTGCCATTTTTCGTCTTTTTATTTCATCCGTTCCACGTTTCGATTCTGATGCGTTATTTTGCCCGAAACGCAGTCGGAATCGCTGGTTAGTTGCAAGGGTCTTTAAGTAATGAAGTTCTCCGTATTTATATCCCGGAAGGCAATTTGCGCAGAACTAACTGCGACGACTAAAGAAGGTGTCATTGCCGAACTGGTTCAGTCGCTCGTCAACGCCGGCGACATCAAGGCAGAGGACCAAGCGGACATCATCAAAGCTATCATGAAGCGAGAGGAATTGGGCAGCACCGGCATTGGTCGCGGCGTTGCGGTTCCGCATACGAAACACGCGAGTGTGGAGAAGCTCATTGGAACGGTGGGCGTCAGTCCTACCGGCCTGGATTTTGAGTCGCTTGATGGACAAGTCGCGTCGTTGTTTTTCTTGCTCGTTTCGCCTCCGGATCGTCCCGGCGATCATTTGCGGGCCTTAGAAAACATTTCGCGGCAGTTGCGAGATGACATGTTTTGCCGTTTGCTGCGTCAATCCAAGAACATTGAGGACATTTCCCAATTGCTCGACGATGCGGACGCGAACCAGTTCGGAAGCTAACCACCCCTCCCTTGCTCTATCACGTATGACATCGGCAATCCAACACTGCATGGTAATCGTCAGCAACCCTGAAGGTTTGCACATGCGCCCAGCAGACAAATTGGTCCGCGCCGCGGCTGGATTCCAATGCCAGATCGAGCTTGAGCGGGCTGGTCAGATCGCGGATTGCCGCAGCATATTGAGCCTGTTAACCCTCGGTGCAACCCAGGGATCCGAATTGGTGCTACGAGCTCAAGGACCTGACGCAGATGAGGCCATTCGCGTCATTCGATTGATGTTCGACCAACAATTCGAAGAAGTCAACTTGGAACAGTCCACTTAACGGCTCAATAATCTCGTGGATTTTAGGGCTCATTTGTATTCGACATTCGGTTGCTGTGAAGCAGCCATCCAACCAGATTGATCATTTCAGCATGCTGGAATTGCAAGGCATCGCGGTTTCGCCCGGTGTTGCGATTGGACAAGCTCTCGTGTTTGATCGCGAGGGCTACCGAATTACCCGTTGTTTGGTCGCCGTCGGAGAAGACGAACGCGAATGGGATCGGCTCGTCGATGCAGTCAAGCAAGCGTATGACAAATTGGAGGCCAGTCGGAAAACGACAACGGCCAAATTAGGTGAGCGGCTCGGAAACATCTTTTCTGCCCAGCAGCAGATCCTTCACGATCCCCATCTCCAATCCGAACTGGAGAGTTTGATCCGCACCAAGACCTATTCGGCGGAGTACGCGGTCAGCGAAGTCTTTACCAAGTACTCTTCTGCTTTCAAGAAGGCGACGAGCACGTTTCTATCCGAACGCGCTGCGGACATTCGGGACGTAGAGCGGCTATTGTTGGAGGGTCTAACGGGTCAGCCGATGGCGACGCTCAAACAGTTGCCGCACCAAGCGATCGTGGTCAGTCACGATTTAACCCCTGGCGAAACGGCAGCCTTCGACCGCGAAAAAGTGCTTGGCATTTGCACCGAAGCGGGTGGGCCGGGCGGTCACACCGCCATCGTGGCCAGAGGAATGGAAATCCCAGC
>JANODW010000416.1:0-6318 GCA_031412875.1 Pirellula sp.
GCCGCGGCGCCGGGAGCTCCAAGACCGGGCATGGGATTCGTTGGTTTTCGTACGCCGGCGTTGGATTCTCGAATTTGCCCTCCGCTCACGAAGATCATCAAGCCCCCTTGGGGTCCACCAGCCGAGGATTCCAGCGTACTATTCCATGGAACCGTGTAGGCTGCGAAAAGACCCGATCGTGTATCGACAACATAGATGAGCGATTGAGCCAATTTCACATTGCCACCCAGCCTGGCTGCTGCGGTGCCACCACTGACCAGGAGGTACTCTGGGTTTTTGCTTTGGCCGAGTTGGGCGATCACATTGGTCATGAACATTCCACCAAACGCACCTTGCCTCGGGTAGTAGACCCAACCGCGCAAATCTCCAGTGATGAAATCCAACGAAAAGAATCCTTCGGCATCATCGCCCACCATAGCAGTGCAGACGGCCATGTTCGAACCGCCATGCGTCGCCGATGCCGAAAGCAATTCAGGTGGCACGCGTTCTGTCGGAATTCCATTCCATAGCGTTGGGGTCCCCTCGGCCGCGGTCTGCCGACCGATCCAGAAAGTCACTCCCAGCAATAGTGTCAAAGCGACCCCGCCCATGGCTGCCCCGAGCAAATAGGTCAAATTGCAGCAGCTTGATTTTGGAACATCTACGATTTCCAATTGTGGTTTTTGCTCGAACATCTTTCGAATTCCTTGAACAGAATAAACGTCATTGGAACGAAACGCAAAGCGGGTTGACCCCGCCAGACCGATTAGGCATTCACTTTATTAGCAAGCTTTGCAGCTTGCTCTCGTTTTACGAACCAAACCAAAATAGGAGCCGCGATGAAGATGGAGCTGTAGGTACCAACCACGATCCCCACAAATAAGCAGTAGGCAAAACCGTGGATGCCTTCGCCGCCAAAAATGTACATTAGCAAGATCGCAACGATAGTCGTAGACGACGTCAACAACGTTCGGCTCAACGTTTGCGTCACGCTGGCATTGATCATCTGCTCGGTCAAGTTTGGACTCTTGCCCTTCACTTCTCGAATTCTATCAAACACAACGATCGTATCGTTGAGCGAATACCCGATAATGGTCAAAAATGCTGCGATCGTCGTAAGGGACACTTTGAAATCTTCGATCAGGAGGAAGCCGAGCGGTTGAAACAACCAGTGGCTCACTGCCACAAAGGCCAAAGTGATCAAGACGTCGTGAACCAGGGCGATGACCGCTGCGATACCGTAAGCCAACCGCTGAAATCGGAACCATATGTAGCCGATAATAAACACCAGACTCAGCAGCAAGCCAGCGATCGCACGGCGTTGCATTTCGCCAGCAACGCGTGACTCAATCTTGCTGACCGACTCCCAAACGGGCTGGGAATGCAGTTTCTCTTTCATTTTTTCCACAATGGCATTCGCCGTAGCCTCATCGAATGGAAGTGTCACTTTCCAATCGGTATAGCCGACTTGCGATTCTGGGGTCCATCCGACGGCGTTCTTAGGTGTCATCTCGATTTGAGCATTCACCAGTGTTGTTTGGATAGAAGCCGCGGCTGCGATCAAGGCTTCGGAAACCTGCATCGCGTTCATGCGTGCGGTGTCCCCTTTACCGCTCTTGAATTCCAAATCAAAAGACGTTCGGATGACCGGCTCATCCTGGACGGCTTTGGCCGGCTCGGTGCCCGTTGACGTTGTAGGTGTGGCTGCCTGTGTGGCTGCCTGTGTGGCCGGAGTTGGCGTGGCCGGATTCGCTTCCCCTGACAAGATGGCGTTGACTTGGCTATCCACTTTTATCTCGCCGCTAGCTTCTTGCGCCGTTTGGAAGGCGACCAACTTGATCGGACTCTCTGGCGACCAGGAGCCGGATTTGGCATCTCCCAGCTTTTTGACAATCACGTCGTACGTGACCAGATCGGCTTTCTTGCTTTCCTCGAATCCTTTTACCAGTCGCGAAGTTACGTCATCCTTGTCCTTGATGGAAACGTCCAATTTGAAAACGGTATTCTTTTCGTGTCCTCGCATTTCCACGTTGGTCAAGGACGTCTGAATGGGCAGCCCTTGGGAGTCCACCGCGAACGCTTTGTTTGTGATCTCGCGCACTTCTTCTGCAGCCAATCCTTTGTCGAGCGAAAAGACGATCGACGTGCCACCGTTGAAATCGATGTCGAGAACTTGGCGGCCTCGTAGTCCAGTCGCCAGCAGTCCCCCAACGATCAGGATCATGGATCCCGTGTAACACGCAAAGCGATACTTCATGAAGTCGACGTCTTTATTACCGAAGAGTGCTTTCCTGGCTGAGTTGACATAGTCGGACATGCCCAACGATACAAACTTCCATTTTTCAGCGATCTCAAATAGCTTGTGCGTTACGAACACGGCGGTGAACAAGCTGATTACCAGACCGATAATCAGAGTGATCGCAAAGCCCTTGATCTGTTCGGTGCCGACGAAATACAGGACGATGGCGGTAATCAACGTCGTTAAGTTGGAGTCAAAAATCGTTGTCCAGGCTCGGTCGAAACCGTTGCGGATCGCCATGCGAGCGGTCGCCTTTTTCTCGGTCTCTTCTCGGATGCGTTCGAACACCAAAACGTTCGCGTCGACGCTCATACCGACCGACAACACGAGCCCTGCAATTCCAGAAAGCGTCAGCGGCTGCTTGATCAAAATAATACAGGCGATAATCATCCCCAGATTCAGCAGCAACGCAAAGGTCGCGATGAAGCCTGAAAAACGGTAGTAGACCAAGACGCATAGGATCGTAACGACCAGGGAGGCAAAACTAGCGATCCCTGCTTTGTTGATCGCGTCGACACCCATGTTTGCTCCGACCGAGTTTTCGCTAATGGGCGTTTTGCTCAACACACCGGGCAAGGCACCCGAGTTGAGAATATTGACCAAGAAGTCCACTTCCTTTTCGGAGAATCGACCCTCGATCAAACCTTGTCCGCGAATGGTTGAATTCAGATTCGGGGCCGAAAGGATGTTTCCGTCGAGCAAGATCGCCATGCGTCTGTGGAAGTTGCTTTGTGCATTCGGCAAATTCGCTCCGGTCAGCCGCATCAGTTTGTCGCCGCCACCGACCGACATCGTGAAGTCAACTTCGTAGCCACCTTTGGAATTGAAACCCTTTTTGGCCCGCGTTAAATCGCCGCCATTGACTTCGACGTAGGGCTTGCCAGCCTTTTCGTAAGCCAACAAGATATCGGCGTCCACGATCCCTTCGGCAGCCATCCACTTTTCGAATTCGTTTGGCTTTTCGCTGGCAGGCGGCGTGATGAGCCGGCCGGTTTGCGAATTGCGAATCAAATCCCCGGGCTGGTAGCCAGTGATCTGCGGGATACCATCGACGGGCACTCCGCGGCCCAATCGTCGCCAAGTCCCGACCACGCGGGACTCGTTGGTGGTCTTGTCGACCATGACGATGTCTTTTTTCAGGCGGACATTCTGGTCCGGGCTGCTGGCTTGCGCCATCGCCAGATCGATGATGTTCTTATGGTCATTTCCATTTGCGACAATGCGAAACTCGAGTTTGCCCGAGTCCGTAATTTGACGTTTGATTTCGGAAAGTTCTGTCGCATCGACGTCGGGGATAATGATTTCAATTTGATCGTCGCCAATAGGCCGAATCAGCAATTCCTTGGTTCCCGATGGGTTCAGTCGGTTGTTCAGCGGCACCAAAAAATCCTTGGCGATAACCTTGATTCCGCCGTCTCCCGTCCGGTCGATTTCATAAATGAGGTTGGTGCCGCCAACAATTTCAGGCCCCCACTTCATCTTCAAATAGCCGGCCCAAGTAAATCCTAAAATCAAGGACGTGGAGAGCACCGACAGGATGATCCAATAAAACGCACTCATGTGCGTTGGCATTTTTAGCTTGCTCGAAAGGAACTTGCTCAAAACGAAAGGAATCAGAACCGCACCGGCCATGATGGCAAGATTCATGAACCCCGAAATGGAATCCGTATTGGCCACGGTCGAATCGCCGCCGCCGAGCGTTGTTGCACCTCCAATAGAAGGGCCCTGTGCGAGTAATTCCTGAATGAAATTTCCAAACATCTGCTAGTTAGTCCGTACGTTGGATTCAGTGAAGCTTTTTGGCTTCGCTATCAAGGATGGTTTTGAGGGTAATGGTGATCAACTGGCGACCGACCGAATCGAGTCCCGATCAATCGTCAATTTTGCATTCGAGTTTTCGTCGACGCGAAGCGTAACGGTTCCTGCGTCCATGTTGATGTTGGAAACGATCCCATGTATGCCGGAGGATGTCACGACGCGATCATTTTTTTTCAGGTTGTTCAATCGATCGAGCTGCAATTTTTTCTCTTGCCGTGCATTGCGTGGCTGCACAAACATGAGATACACATAAAAACACACGACCAACACCAAAATGTAATTCAGTGGACTCGAGAAAAATTCCTCGAAAAAACTCAACTTCGCCTTGGTGTTATTCGCCAATTTCACTTCCGCAGGTGCGCCGTTCACTGCGATTTCAGCGGCTTTTCCCGTTTCCCCAGCCGCCGTCGCCGGCGATTGCAACGTCTGACTTGGGTTTTCCTGCGCAACAGCATCCTGCGCAGCAAAGCACAACGGACCGGAAACTATGAGGAAAACGAATGCAAATCGGCCCATTTGGGGGGTTAAAATTCCTGATTCTTTAGCAACTGTCGTTCGAAACGGAAAACCAAGCAGTGTAAGGGCATGCAAAAATCGTCACAAGTCCAGACTTCAGCGACCGCGCTGTCCAATCGCAGGTTTATTTGGGACGTGTCGCTGGCCGCGGAGTTAGGTCCACACGGCATAAAGCAGCAAAACCAGAATCGCGGTCCCGCAAATGGTTTTCAGCAGAGTGCCCAGCAGCTTGCCCCAGAGCGCCCCCCAACCCACTCGGATGCTTGCATCCCAATCTTTCCCACTCCATCGCTCGCCGACGACCGCACCTCCAAAAGCACCCAGCCCGCCGAATGCGATTGCCGCTATGAGACTTCCGACGATAGGGATCGGCACGCCAACGAAAAGTCCCACGACTGCACCTACGATCGAGCCAACGATGGCCAACGCGCTTCCGCGCCGTGAGCCCCCCAACGATTTCGCTCCGGCAGCGCCCGCCGCAAACTCCATGACCTCGCCGCCGACCCCTAATAGCAGAATTGAAACGGTGGTAGACAACTGAATGCCGATCGGAACCGCATCGCTTGCGAAATAGGTGAGCCCACAAGCGATCGCGATCAGACCCCAATTGCCGGGAAAGCCCAGCAGCGTGCCTATCCAGAACAGGGGAGCGACAATCGTAACCACGCTAGCAATAAAGAGGTTCAATGCAATCTTTGGAATTTCTAGAGGAAGGAACGATAGAGGATAGAAAGGTCGATGCCGGCGCGCACTTGTTCTCTGTTTTCGTCAGGTATTGTACTTTCTTTGAAATTGTGAAGATCTTTCGTGGATGTTGGCGGGACTCGGTAAAATGGGTTAGACTACAGGCCTGGCGGACCTTGTGTGTTTCGATTTTTGAGCGATCACCCACCGGGAGGAAACAGGATGAGCGAGAGCTCGGCTTTAGATTGCAGTGTATTAGTACTCAATCGTTTCTACATGGCTGTCCGAGTCATTGATGTCCGCCGAGCAATGACGTTGCTGTACCGGGGCTGTGCGGAAGTGATCGTGATCGAAGACGATCAGTATGCCAACTATGATTTTGAAAATTGGTGTGAGCTTTCCGATCTTCACGCATTGGAAAAGCAGAATGGAGAGGACTTCATTCGCACCCCGACCCGAGAGCTCCAGGTCCCTCGCATTGTGCGATTGGTGCTTTACGACCGTGTTCCCAAATCGACGGTACGCTTCAATCGCAAAACGCTGTTCGCGCGCGATGGCTATCGGTGCCAGTATTGTTCCCAGACTCGGCCGATGAGCCAATTGAGTTTGGACCACGTCGTGCCCCGATCTCAGGGAGGGCGAACGACTTGGGAAAATGTGGTTTGCTCATGCTTGTCTTGCAACAGCAAAAAGGGGGGGCGTACTCCGCTTCAGGCATCGATGCGGTTGTTGACGACCCCTGTTCGTCCGCATACGAATCCGGGGATGGCAATCACGTTAAATGACCCCCGTTATGTTTCTTGGAAAACGTTCCTCCCTAGTTCGGTTAGCAACTAAGGCGAGAACCGCTGCCAGGGCTTGGGATGATGTAATAGCTCAGGATAGAGAGTTTTTTCGTTGTTGATCTTCTTTATGGGTAGTCAGCCATTGCGCAACTTTCTCGGACCAGCGAAAGGCGACTATCCCATAGTCGCCTCCGCGAAAGTTGCGTTCCACTAAATCCCGGCGACAATGGAAACAGA
>JANODW010000417.1:0-15898 GCA_031412875.1 Pirellula sp.
GGTTTATGCGATGCCTCGTCTGCTTAATCAGCGTAGCAGAGAGATTCCTTGGGGAATTGCTTTGACTTTTCTCGTAATCGTCATGAGCTACCCTTGGGGCATTCCGTGGGGGCAGGCGGACTTCGTACCTTGAACGCTCGATACTCTGCATTTGCCATCCCTTGGCAAAAATCTCTCGGCTTTCTTTTTCAAATACTCGGAGTGTGGCTGATGTTCGGTGTCTCTTATGTTTACTTCCAAGAAAGTTTTTTTTCAGCAAAGCAGCAGCTGTGACGATTGGGGGTGCATATCCAAGTGCACTTTTTCGTGAAGGCAACTTCAGTCTATAGCGCTTGATGGTTTGGGTCGTCTATTCCTGCCTTGCAAATGATAGAATGCAACGCATGAACGAGCACAAACTCTATATGCATCGGGCCATCGAACTGGCGGCGAATGTTCCCGATTTTCCTTTTGGGGCATTGATAGTGGATCGGGATAGTGGCAAGATTTTGGCTGAGGGCTAGAACAAATCTGCCATCAATCCGACATTTCACGGGGAGATTGATGCCATCAATCAGTTGGTCCTCTCCAACCCCGGAATCGACGGGAACAAACTCGTACTTTACACAACTGCCGAACCCTGTCCGATGTGCCAAGGGGCGATCCTCTGGACAGGTATTGAGATGGTCGTCTTTGGTACGTCCATTCGCTCACTACAAAAAATGGGGTGGCGACAGATCGACATCTTGGCGGAAGAAGTGATTCGTCGCAGCCCAACGTGGAGATGCACGATCATAGGCGGTGTGTTGGAGCAAGACTGTGACGCACTGTTTGCGTTGGCGATTTCACGAAGGGATCAAAGAAAATGAAATTAGCATACTTGGTTGGTTGCTTAGCGTATTTGATGGTGACAACGGCGATGTCCGACAACGCACTGCATACCCTGTTTGACTTCACCGGAACCGATGTTGCGAAGGAGTGGCAGACGGTAAATGACGGCGTGATGGGCGGCGAAGCCCGCAGAAATCAATGCGATGGGCTTTATGCTGGGCGACAAGAAAGCCGGGCCATTCAAACTGGAGATCGAATGGATCAAGGTGGAGCGGGCCGGTTGGCGATTGGACAAAGGAATAAAGATCGCTAATTTGGATCGTTGGATTCCACCGAAGCAATGCAACGAACCCCAACGGGGTTCAACATCAAAGCCCAGGGTCGCGCAGCGCACCCTGGGGATACTCACCCCCGGTCGACTGAAACGAATGTTAAAGGTCGGCTACGATCGGTTCGATCACACGTTTGGTTTGCCACCCGCCGTGCAGATATCGCAGGGTGAAGATAATCGCCAACATTACTACCCAAACGAAAATTACCCACCACCAGTAGTAGAGCCCATCCCAGCCCGTCCACTGGTTGACAAGGATCCCGCCGATGACGGTCGTGGCTCCCGCGAAGACGTGCCCCCCGAGAACAAAACGGGTATCCCCTGCTCCTTTGAGCGCGCCCACAAAGACGGTTTGAAAAGCATCGAAAACACAGTAACCGGCAATAAAAGCAAGCAGCGGGCGAAGCATGGGTTTCATTTCTTCGAATCTGGCTGGATCGGTATCGACTGCATAAACCGACATGATCCAATCCGGAAACCCTCCATAAAGCACGACGAAAATCATGCTGTAAGCGATACCGATCAACAACCCACTAAAAACCATACGTTTGGCGCTCTCGATTTGTTCCTTCACGAGATACTTGGCTACCAGCACCCCTACTGCGGTCCCTAAGCCCACCAAGGGAATGAATGCGATCAGGTTTACTCCCAACGCCAACGTAGTGGCATCGGCTTCTTTTTCTCCGATTCGTCCTACGATCATCATGATGGAGGTAAAGCAAACGGCTTCCGCTACCACCGAAACTCCTGCAGGCCATCCGAAATGGATCAGACGCTTCATCAGCGGAAAGTCCCATTGCAGCAGCTCCTTCAGTCCGGCGCGACTCGAGCCAAGTGTTTCCGGGTCGACGTAAACGCCGGCCACTTTGTTTTTCAGCAAGAAGTCTTTCCTGGCTACAAACGCTAGGATTGCCAACTTCAAAATCAAGGCAACGCTGCTTGCAATCGCTGCTCCACGCACGCCCAGCACCGGGCAGCCCAGGGCGCCAAAAATGAGCACGTAATCCAACACGGCATTGACAACAGTGACCACCATATCGGTATAGAGCAGGATCATCGATCGGCCGCTCCCTGAAAACAATCCCACAAGCGCCGATGCAATGATGGTTGCCCAAGTCCCTGGAATCAACCAAACAAAATACTCTGCTTCTTGGCGAGCAAGGTTTTCAGAGTGCCCCATCGCCGAGAAAAGGGTCTGCGAGTAAAAACCGATCCCACCCAGGATTGGCCCTACGCACAATGCCAACAGAATCCCTTGCCAGACCACCTGCAATGCTCGGGTCGGACGTTTGGCAGAAAGATACTGCGCAACGAACGTATTGGTGTAGCCGCATATGCCCATCGGTAAGCAGTTGATGGTCCATAGCACCGTCCCTGCGCCCATCGCTGCCGCTGCGCTCGATTCGGAAAAGCGAAACAGAAGCATGCGGTCCACGAAAAGCGTCAACGAAAAAAGCCCGGTGGACAGCATGAGGGGCCAAGCGGTCGAAAGGACCTCGGGCAAATCTTTGCGTAGGTTTGAAATCATGAGCGATGGAACTGGTGCCCAGTCTTGGCGATAAACACGTCTTCAAGACTCGGTCGCCCCACCATCACGCTCGATGCCAACGCCTTTGTCGTATCGATCACCGTCGACAAGATGGACATTGCTTCCGGGGAAGTGATCCGCACCTGTTGGTCCAACACCGTGCATTCCATTTGCAAATGGTCTCTGAGGATGCCGGCGACCGTGGTCGGGTCATGCGTGGCAATGCAAATAACGACTTCACCGGTTTCTGATCGCAATCGCTCGGGCGAGTCGCAGGCAACCAAAGCACCTGCATTCAATATCGCGACCCGATCGCACTTGTCCGCTTCTTCTAGCAAGTGGGTCGTTAAGATGATGCTCGTTCCATGTTTGTCTCGCAGTTGCGTCAATGCTTGCCAAAGATCCAATCGGGCAGCCGGATCCAATCCTGTGCTGGGTTCATCGAGCAAGAGCACTTTCGGACGATGCAGCAGGCCCTTGGCCAGTTCCACCCTACGCTTTTGACCGCCAGATAGCTTTTCACAACGCGTGTTCAGCTTGTCCTCGAGTCTCAACAGCGCCACGTTGTCTTGTATCCGCCGATCGCGATCGGTTCCCGTCAGCCCATACAATGCCGCTTGGCATCGCATGTTTTCCAAAACACTCAATTTGCGGTCGAGCGAGGGAGACTGAAATACAACACCGAGCTGCTGTCGAACTCGCGAAGTATCGGCTTGAGTGCACCAACCGAGCACCGCAATGGATCCATTCTGGACGCGAGTAAGCGTCGATACCAAACGAAAGAGGGTCGATTTACCGCTGCCATTGGGGCCGAGAATTCCAAAGATCTGTCCCGCACCTACGTCGAAGGATAGCCCATTGAGCGCTTTGGTGTCCTTGTAAGCATGCGATACATTTTTCACGGAAAGTGCCAAAGAACCATCGTGGTCGGGTTGGATCACTGGATGCCCCATCGTACCACGACCAACAGCATGATCGCAGGCAAGTAGATCAGCGAACTATGCAAGAGTTTTCGAGCTGTCTGGTTATTGCGTTCGTTCCAGAATCGAAACGACGCCACTGCTTGCCCAATGCACGACGCCGCGCCCAAGAGGGCTACTGCCCAAGTCGTGACTGAGACGGGATGCAGGACGGCGATCGACAGAGGAATCAGCAAGCAAGCGGGTACGATCGCATGCCAACCGGCGGCGATTCCCGTAGGTTCCTCTTTCGTCAGCATCCGAAAGCCTGCTTGTGCGTATTGATCGCGATAGAGCCAAGCGATGGCCATGAAATGGGGGAACTGCCATAGGATGACAATTCCGGTCAGCGCCCAGCCATCTGCGTCGAACAACGAGCCACCCGCGGCCGTCCAGCCGATCATCACGGGCAGCGCTCCGGGCAATGTTCCGACGGCGGTATTCCACCACGAAACGGTTTTCATCGGGGTATAAACCCAGCAATAGATGGCCCACGTTGCCAATCCACACATCATGGCTTCGAAATTGGCGCCCATCCAGAGCCAAAGGCTTCCTACGATCACTAGGACCCAACCAAATACGGCCGCCTCGATCGCAGTTAGGCGACCGCTGGGCAGCGGGCGTTTCTGGGTCCGAGGCATCATCGCATCGCGTTCTCTTTCAAACCATTGATTGAGTGTGCTGGCGCTCCCGGCGATCATCCCGGTTGCGATCAGCGTATTGAGCCACACGGTCCAGGGAACGATGTTTCCGTGGATTTGTTTGGCGGCCAACATGGCGACCCCAACGGTGAGCAAAATCATCAGTGTGATTCGAGGCTTGGTAAGCGCGACATAATCGCTCCACCAGTTTACGAGAGTGACTTGATCATGTACCGCAGCCATGTTGGACGGTTCCGCAGTGGTCGCGTTGGGGGTGGGGAACAAGGTGCTCATTCAATGCCTACACTCACTGCTTCTGGCTGATGTTTTCTTTGGACATACGGATCGAGTTTTAGGTTGGACGCTTGGGACGTTTCGGCAAGTGCGTTTTTGCGATAGGCTCGGCACACCATCCAGAGCGAAGCTAGGATCAACAGGGAGCCGGTCGCTTGATGGCCCGTCACAATCATAGACTCCCAGTACCCTTTGCCTTGCACAGTGTAACGAGCCAGCCACGGTGTCAGCTCGATCCATGGAGTTGCGTAGTTGGCGATCCAGGTCGCGAATCCCAGCAAGACTTGCACGACCACGATGGCAATCAGCGCATTGGATGGGCTTCGCAGTTCAGTAGAAACGCGGTTGGAAGGTGAGCGGACGAGATAGGCCAGCGCTAGGATCGCCACGAGAATCAACGTTGCCATCAACAGGTGCGTGTGCACCAGTGACATAAAGAAGATGGGTAACCATGTGGGAAGCGAATGTCGCAAATGCGCTCCAACAAACAACTGAGCGATGGACAGCAGGAACAGGAGTATGGCGACGAAGCCGATTGCTCCGACTTTTCGCCCCGTCCGATTGCTTGTTGCAAATTGCCAGCGGGGTGAAGAAACCATTGCGATAAATCCACCCAGCGCAAAAACCATGGGCCCTGAGCAACCATGAATCATGGCGAGCGTCCTTGCATCGAACAAAACGCGAACCCCTCCCAGAACTCCTTGCGCGATGATCGCTGCGAGAAATGCAAAACAGGTGGCGACAACCCACCGTCGGCCTTCTGTCCGATAAGCGATCACGCACAATCCGATCGCAAAAAGTCCCACCACCGATGCGAGGAGGCGGTGGCCATGCTCCACAAAAAGATCGAATGGACCAAATAGCCAAGTCGATATCGGATACAAGAATAGATTGTAACCAAACGTACCCGGCCAATCCGGTACCGCCATTCCGGCATCATGCGTCGTCACCAACCCTCCGAGCCAGATCAAAGGAAAGGTCAACACTGTTACCAGCCTTGCCCAAAGATAGACCCATTTGGAGGTTGCTTCAGTGGTTGGATGCATGGTACTCTCCTTTGCTCATTCCGTTGACTTGAGAACCGCCGTGCGATTCCAGTCCGGAGATAAAATAGATGTACTCTACTAAATCGTGGATCCCTTCTTCGGTCACACCCGGGTTGCCGTTCTCTTTGCGAGCGATGGCGGGCATCGGACTCCCCTCGATACCCAACACGATACGGCGATAAATATCTTCGCGGGTGGTGCCCCCTCGCAACGCGCCGAAGGTTAAATTCCGAGCGCTATCGATCACGGGTTTAAGGGCGCCATATTTTTTCATCGCTTTCCATTCTGCTTTTTTCGCCGGATCGATTCCTGCTCGGATGGTCCAATCTTTGGTCCATTCATCGAAGTCCTGAGAAGTCCCCTTGCCGTCTCCTGCGGTTCCATGGCATTTCGAGCAGGCGGTCAGTTCGCTGAGGAAGATAGACTTGCCCCGTTCGATCGAAGCGGTGCGTTCTTGATCGGAGCCAGGGATGTTGATGGTGGGTGGCTGGAGAGCGTGCGAGTCGGCTGCGATCCAGTTGGCTGCCACAAGGGTTGCCATTTGGATGGGAGTATCGCCGTCGAGTTCGTCGTGAACGATGGCGGAGATAACCTTGCGTTCGACTTCACCGCGGATCGATAAGAAACGAACGTAGTGGGCCAGGGCATCGACGTCCTGTTCGAACTCTGGCGAAAGCTTGAGGGTTCCGAAGGCGGGCATGGCGGTGCCCGGGAGGCCGTTCTCGAGGGTGCGCACCAAATCGGCGTGCGTTGGTTTCTTACCTGTTGGTGTCGACTTGAACTTAAACGAGCCGCGTCGAAAATCACGTGGGTAAGGGGCGAGGAGAGCGGAAGCCGGCCCCAAGCCATCCCCTGCGGTTCCATGGCACTGGACGCAGTGTTTCCGGTATAGCCCCCGTTCAATTTTGGATTCGTTTCGCCCGACCGGTCCGGCCGCTCGCGAGACCTTGTCCATGTCCACTGCAGGGCCCACTCCATCGGGCCACTTTGGGAAATCCGGCGTGCCAAACAGTTCCTCAACTAGTTTTTGGCCCCGCAATGCCGACTCAGAGATTTGCTGTCCGCTGGAATCTTGCGATAGGCTGGCGACGTGCAATTCGTTCGCGCGAAATGCAATTTCTAGCGGCGCGCACCCGTTGAAACCAACAAGCGACAACACGGCAATGCCGCAAGCTACAGGAAATTTGGGGATGTCAGGATATCTGCTAATAAAAACCATGGAATCGTTTCGCCTCACCGAAAAAGGGACGGGAGGTAACCGGGCCAAAATAGGAAATGCAACCGCAGAAGTTTCCCATAAATTCGTAGAAAACGAAGAGCCAAAACGACGCAGATGCTCGATTTATCTGAACGCTCCGACGATAGCGGCCTGGGGTCCGATTTTTCGGGCGGTGTTTAGGGGATTATCTCCACGCGTTGGCCGTCCCGCTTAAAACGCACTCCGCATTGCCTCGAAATCTCCTTCAAAATTTCATCGATCGGGGTCCTATCGAGCTTCATATTGACCTTTTTGGACTCCAGGCTGGCTGGCAATGGCAGGGGGTAAAAATCCAGTTTTGTGGAGGCTGCCAGCGAACGAATCACCAGTTCCAGCTCCTTGTCCACGAACGTCGCCGAGTACACGCGTCTGTCCAAGCTGACCTCGCTCGGTTTCGGTTTGTCCCACTTCTTTTTGGGGATCAGCGGAGCGATCAAATCGCGATGCGACGCCACCGTGGCGGTCACGCGCCACCCGTCCGGTTTTGTCGTTTTCGCGAATTTTGAATCCGGCCAACGCTCTCGCCAACCATTCCACGCGGTTGGTCCGATCCGCTTGATGTCTTCGAGAGCATAGACCCACTCCGCCTGAAGTTCGGATTCAGGCAAGGGACCGACAACCCAATTGCCTCCTTGCTCTGTCAGACAAAGATCGAAGCCGCTAAGCAAACAGACGCTAATCGATGCGGCCGAAGTCGCTTTTGGAAATTCAAATGCTCGCCAAATGTCGCGATCGATTTTGTAATTCCATTTTGGGTCAAGCGAGCAACGGGCAGCAAACTCATCGATGACAGTGGATGCGACACTCCCATCCGGCCATCCAAAAGATTTGTTTCCCAACGGGCGCAGCGGGGATCGGGAATGCGAGACCGCAAGCCGCCAATGCGATGCCTCGATTGCGTCGCGATGGGACTTGGGGCAAACCATCAGTACCCCTGCTAACGGAATCAAGTCCGCGTCCGCGAATGCAACAGCCCGCTTCAAGAATTGCTCCAACGTTTCTTCTCGTCGGTCGATCGTAATTGGTAAGTCGCGCGCGACGCGACGATCGCACCAGATCGGCACTTGATACGCCGATGCAATGCTATCCAACAAAGTTTCCAGCGGGACGATTTCAAGTTCTTGTTCGCAAGGCGCTTGCAAGATCTGGTGCATGGCGATTGCGCTCTGGCTCAAATACGGATGCACTAGGTTCTGTGCTTGAGCGTGACAGGTACGCGTGGTGAAGACAACCGCGAAGAGACATGCAAGAGTTAGCGAAGAAGTCGTTGTCAAGTGTGAACGACTTGCTTTCGCAAGATTCCATTCTTGTTGGTCGAGTTGATTGCGTAGTGACCCATGAGTAACTACAGTGAGGATGTGTGAGTCCACTTGGTTGGTTTCCTTGCATTCGAGTGATAACTCGATTCAAATGATCTGCCTAGTAGTATACGTGAACGAAGTCCTCTCTGCCTCGACCCCATGTTGAGCTCGTATGGCCAAGCTCCTGCATTACTTCGAAAACTACCTAGCCGACTGCGAAGGCGAAACAGGGTCATGTAGCCGTGACGCGTCCAAGTGGATTGTATTGGTCCGTTGCAATTACACACCCCACACGTTGAAGCGGATGCTGGCGTCGCAACAGGTCGGCGTTCGCAGGGCGGCCGCTTGGGCGCTGAGTTATTTAGGAGATGAATCGCATTGCTGCTCCCTGGGGATGTTGCTTCGCGATTCCGCCAGGGTCGTTCGAACCTACGCGGACGAAGCGAGACGATCCATCGCACAAAGAAGCCAAAGCCCATGGCATCGCCAAACGGTAAAAACCGTGGAACAACTGCTGGCCGATGGTCTTTTCAAGTCCGCGACAGAGTTGGCGAGCCATTTGGTCGAGGAAGCCGATGCGAGATCGGATGTGTACATGCTGCGAGCCTGGGTTCGTTTCAGCGATGGAGACATCGAGCAAGCCGCCGAAGATTGCAAACGGACTTTGGCTCTCGACCCGTACTGCTATCAAGCATGCGTCGCGTTAGGCCAATGCCTATGGCACTTGGGACGCGATTTGGCCGCGCGGGAGTGCTACTGCGAAGCGGCTCGCATCTATCCCGACTGGGAGCCAGCCCACGCCGGATTGCAAATGCTCGGTGCCAACCAGTAAACATCCGACGGCAGGCAATAGCTCAATAGCATTCCCTTTAGCGGCAGGCCGCAAGCCCTCCGGTGTCGCGGCAGTTGATGCGCATTTGTGTTATTGCTGAGATTGGTGTTATTGCTGAGATTGGTGAGATTGCGGTGGTTCTTTACAGGTCCTCACCGGAGGGCTTGCGCCCTTCCGCTACTGAAGAAAGTGCCATTGGGGACACAGCAGGCGGACACAATCAATACACTAGCCGATCCAGAACATAGCGAACCAAAGGACGCCGGCGATGGCACCTAAGAAGCTAAGTGTCCACACCGCTGTCCGCCAGGACTGCGCCAGGATCATCTCATTGCGTTCGTGGCGAGTCGCTGCCATGACGATCGAAACGGCAGCTAAAATTGGCAACAGCCACAACAGGTATACAATCGATATCGCCACGCGCTTTTGCTCCTTGCTAGATGGTCATCTTCGCATTCGTATCCCGCAATGCTTCGGTTAAGTCAATGCGGGTACTGTCGGCCCAGAGCCCCTCGAGATCGTAGAACTTTCGGCACTCTTCGTCGAATAGGTGAATGACGACGCTCCCGTAATCCAACGCGATCCAACGGCTCTCGTCGTAGCCCGCCACACTCAGTCGCGTTTCTCCACGAGCCTTGAACACCCGGTGGATTTCTTCTGCGATGGCTTGAAGCTGTCGTCGACTCGTCCCAGTTACAATGACAAAGCAGTCGAATATACTCGTTTGCTTGGACAGGTCCAAAACCAATATTTCTTGCCCTTTGTTTTCAGCCGCCGCGCGGGCCGCGAGCTTTGCACATTCGATGCTATCGGCAAGCGTTTGCTGGGAAAGTACAGTGGTGGTCGTTGCCGTATCGGGTTGTGCCATTAGTTTACCAAATGAGTTGAGGTGTGCTTCAATTCCAAAGTTTAATTGAAATCCTAGGAATTGTCACGCCAGAAGCCGAAACGGTTCGCTTGTCCCCCTTGGGTTTGCTCTATTAAAGCGACGGACCGAGTGAAAACTACCGATCGCCGCCCGAACCGAGACGACGGCACCGTGGAAATGCCGGCAGCCGCCTGAATGCCAGCAATAATCTGTCTCGGTCACGATTTCGACATTTTCTAGATTATGTGACCAAACGTGTCCGCAAGATGTTTAACTTAAGGCAATCTGAATTACCTTAATAGCCTCATGTCTACCAGTCGATTCGTTACGTCCGTGCGACGCGATAGCATCCGAACCTTTTTTGAAGCGTCTCCGACAGCCAGGCTGCTTCGTTCGGATAACGCACCCCTGATCTTAGATTTCTTGCAGCGTGTATTCAAGTCGGGAGAATTGATTTCGATTGGGCAGAGCGACCTGAGGATACGTCTGGCCGACTATCAAGAGGAGCTTCGTGAGACCGAACCCAACTTGTTGGCCGGTCCACCGGAACGTTATTTGACGCAGTGGTCCGACGCGGGCTGGCTGCAGCGTTTTTTAGAAGCCGCTTCGGTGGAACCTCAGTTTCAATTGACGCGTCATGCGGAGGAAGCGATTCAATTTGTCGATACGGCGGTGACTCGCGGTTCGAACTTGGTGGGTACCGAAAGTCGCCTTCGCTTGGTCATCGACACGCTTGAAGACATTGTGCGGGGCGCGTCAGCCAACCCCAACCGTCGCCTGGAAACCTTGCGTCGCCAGCGTGCGCTGATCGATGCGGAGATCGAAGCGATCGAGTCGGGCAAATCGGTTCAAGTTTACCGACCGGCCCAAATTCGCGAGCGATTCCAGACTGCGGTGGATCTGTTGCGCGCTCTCCAATCTGACTTCCGCGCCGTCGAGGAACGCTTTCAATCGATTGCTCGCGAAGTTCAACAGTTGCAAGCCTCGGGAGACGGTTCTCGCGGTCAAATACTCGGTCATGCATTGGACTCGGAAGATCTTCTCAAGCAGCAGGACGAGGGGATCAGCTTTTTTGCGTTTGTCTCGTTCCTGTTTTCCCCAAACCAACAGGCGATGCTTCGCAAAAACATCGAAGAGATTCAGCAACTCGCGGCGCTTGCCAACCAACATGAATCGCTCTCTCGCATCCGACGCATGGTTCCATCCTTGTTAGCCGAAGCGGAAAAAGTCATGCGCACGACCGCTCGGCTGTCGAGTACTCTACGTCGTTTGCTCGACGCGCGCGCGGCAGCCCACCGCATTCGTTTGGCAAATGTCCTGCGAGACATCCGGCAGCATGCACTCCGATTGCGAGAGGAAGCCGATTGCTTGTCGGTCCAACTCTGCGTCGATTCGGAAGTCGAAATCCATTCCCCCTTGGCGAGAACGTTCTGGGTTGCTCCGCAAGACTTCGACGAGCTTAGCCTATCCGAGCAAGTGATCGATCCTCGGCACGCGCAAGCGATGGCTTCAGCGTTTGCAAAATTGCAACGGCTCGATCTTCGCAAGCTGCGGGGACACATTCGCGAATCCACGTTGCTCGGCGAAAGCGAACCGCTCTGCAAGCTGCTGGAACGTTGGCCTCTGACCGGCGGTGTGGTCGAACTGCTCGGCTATCTTCAAATCGCGCACGACGATGCCCACCAGATTGATCGCGATACGATTGATCGCATTGTGATTCAACCGACGCGTGGTCGTTCGTCGGGTTTGCAAGTTTCGATCCCGCGCATTGTTTTCCATCCCAAAGCCAATAGTCGTGAAGTGGCGACCAAACCAAGATAAAATGGACCTCTTTTCATCCCATCTCGCAAAGCAAACTATTCCGCCTCCCGCAGATTGGAGCCCGGTTGCCGTGCGACTGTTGCAAGGGGTGGTGTATCATGATGACAACCACGACCTGTGGGACTTGCTGCTGGAAAACGTCTCCCCGATCACCGAGTATTTTGGAAAAATCGGGTTGCTGTTGGTGGTCGATGAAGCCGATGCGATGGCCTATTTGCGTCAGCTCGACGAAGAGGAAATACCGTCCGAATTTGCTCCCGTCCCGAGGCTGTTTCGTCGAACGCCGCTCGGATACGAAGCCACATTGCTCTGTGTCCTTTTGCGGGACGAGCTCCGGCAATACGAAGAAGAGGATGTTCAAAACGAGCGCTGTGTCATCGTGCAAAGCGATCTGTTCCAACTCTGGGAAGCGTTCTTTCCTGATCAAACCGATTCCGTCCGATTGAACCGTTCGTTAACCGCGTCGTTGCGCAAAATGGAAGAACTCAAGTTTGTACGGCAATTCGAAAAAGAGCCGCCGTCGTGGGAGATTCGGCGAATCATCAAAGCGAGATTGCCATTGTCCGAATTGGAACGGCTTCGCATGTCGCTCGTTGCGGCCGCCGGCAAGAAAATGGACGACGGGCCATCCAAAGAAGTATGATTCCATCGCCTGACCATTCGGAACGCCCACCCCTTCCTGGCTATCGACTGGCCAAGTTGGAGGTTTACAACTGGGGCACGTTTGACGGCGCTGTTTATTCGGTGCAACCGCGCGGGCAAACGACATTGTTGGTCGGTGAAAATGGGTCTGGCAAATCTACGTTGGTCGATGCGCTTTTAACACTGCTCGTTCGGCCGCAAACCCGCAACTACAACGTCGCGGCAGGTGCGTCCAAGAATGAGCGTGACGAGAAAACCTACATTCGCGGTGCTTACGATCGCACTGTTGGCGAAGCCGGACGGCCGCAAATCCAATACTTGAGAAGCGGCAGTGGGCACTACACGGCTTTGCTGGCGAGCTTTTCCAATGCCGCTTCCGATTCCGTCTTCACGATTTGCCAAGTTCTCTATTTGAACCATGAAAATGCGGTCGAGAAAGTATACGCCTACTGCGATTCCGAGCGGAGCATCGTGCGCGATCTCGGCGAGTTGGGAACGGGGAGCTCGATCGCTCGTTTCCTCCAGGAGCGCGGCTTTAAGACTTCCAGTAGCTACAAAGAGTACTTTCTTTGGTTGCAGCGCAAGACCGGTTTCTTGGCCAAAGCGATGGATATTTTTAATCAGACCGTCGCGGTTAAGGACGTTCAGCGGCTCGACGATTTTATCCGACAGCATATGCTCGAACGCAAGCCTTGGAATGAACGCGTCGGACGGCTGCTAACGCACTTTGCCGAACTCAGCGAGGCCCATCGCATGCTCGTCCGCGTCCGTCAGCAAGACGAACTGCTTCGGCCGATCGTCGAAGCAGGCGAACGCTACCGATCGCGGCTCCTGGAGCTCGATCTGGCCAAGCGGCGGCTCAGCGCGATGCGAACCTTCTTTGCCGACCGCACCGAAAAACTGCTCGAACCCACCTGCAGCCTGTGGCAACAGCAAATCCAAACTCTGAATGAAGACATCTTGCGACTGGAAAAACAGCAGGATCGGCTTCGGAACGAAATCGCTCGATTGGAACTGGAAATCGAACACGCTGGCGGGGATCGATTGAGGCAGTTGCCAGGACTGATCGAGCAAGCCGAATCCATCGCACACGTTAAAGCCACCTACCGCGCTCGATTCGAAGCGCAGTTGAACTCGGCGGGAATCGTTGTCCAGTTGACGTCGCCCGATCAGTTCGCCAAGGTCCGCAAAGAGAGCCATGCTCGACGAGCAACCCTGCTCCAAGATCGCCAACTCAAACGATCTCAAGAAAGCCACCTGCAGTTCGAAATCGGCTCACTCACCCGGCAACTCACCGTAGATCGCATGGAAGCCGACGCGCTGGAGAAACGCAAAGGGAACTTGCCCGAATCCTTTATCGCGATTCGCGATGCCATTTGCCGCGATCTCAAGCTGGCGCCGAGCGACCTGCCGTTCGCGGCCGAACTCATCGCCGTCCATCCCAAAGAGCGCGAATGGGAATCGTCGGTAGAACAAGTGCTGCATTCGTTCGCTCGCAGTCTGCTGGTGTCGCAAGACCATTACGACCGTGTTGCAAGCTACGTCGATCGGACGCGGTTGATCGATGGACGGGGGCAAGGTCAACGGCTTGTCTATTTGCGGGTAGGAGTCAAAGCCAACGCGAGTCCCAACGCAAACGCCCATGCCAAGGCAACCTCGAAAACTCTCAGCCCGGGCGCGGGTTCGCCATCCAACCCACCGCATGCCACGCTGATTCAAAAACTAGAGTTCCCGAGCCATCCGCTCACCCCGTGGATTCGATTGGAAATTCAAAATCGATTCAATTACGTCGCTTGCGACTCGATGGAAGAATTCCAAAAACTTGACTCCGCAGCCATGACCAAGAACCGTCACTTCAAGTCTGGGAATTCCAGGCATGAAAAAGATGACCGTCAGATGCCCGACGATCGACGCCACTTCGTTTTGGGGTGGGACAATCGGCAGAAGCGGCTTAGCTTGGCAGAAGCCATCCGCCAAAGCAGCGAGAACCTCCAGCAATTGCAAGAGCGGTTGCAATCTCTGCATGCCCAAGCAGATCGCATCACGAGCGCCATCGAGGCCCTCGATCAAGCGTTAATGACCGAGGACTTCGATGCCATCAACAGCTCGCGTCACGAGTTCGAAGCGTCCCAGTTGCGGCTCGAAAAGCAAAGGATCGAAGAATCCGATGATCGCATTCGCGAGCTCAAAGTCCAGTGCTCCGACCGTCGTGCCGAAGCCGTTGGGCACCAGCAAGATCGCGACCAAGCGATTGCGCAGCGCACCATTCGCGAACGCGAACTCAACGATGGCATGCGATTGCTCGAGATCGCCCGCGCGACGCTGCGACGCGCTCAAGCCGACGGATCACTCGCGTTGGCAACCGAACAGTTCGAGTCGATTCAAAACGACTTGAAAGAACCGCTCTCCATTGAGAACCTAGGAATCCTGCCTGCCGATGCCGAACGCTTGCAGCGCGAATTGGTAGAAAAGCTTCAGGAAAAGCTGGCGCCCATCGCCAAGGAGATGACCAGCGGGATGACCCGGTTCCTTAAGAAATTTCCCGATGAGCAAGTCGATTTGGATGCAGATGTCGGGTCGCTATCGAGTTTTGTTGCCATGTTCGAACGCATTTCGTTGGACGATTTGCCCAAGCATGAGGATCGGTTCAAACGCAGGCTCAACGAAAACGTGCTCAACGAGATAGGCCTTTTGCACGGCGGGTTGGAAGACGAACGGGACGAAATTCGGGAAAAGATCGAGCAACTCAACACGGCTCTCAAGCTGCTCGAATGGAAGCCCGGATCTTTCATGCGACTGGAGCCCACCGACGTGCAAGACCGAGAGATACAGGAGTTTCGTCGCGACTTGGCGAGCTGTTTGAATAAAACGCTCGATGGCACTCCCGAAGCAAATGAAGCCACCTTTGTTCGCGTTGAAAAATTTGTCGCGAAACTGCGCGATGATGGCAATACTCGCTGGCGAGAAAAGGTCGTCGATGTTCGCAACTGGTTTAACTTCGCGGCTCGAGAAATCATGAAGGATTCGGGGGACGCTCGAAGCTATTACGATGGAGGTACCGGACAGTCCGGCGGCGAAAAGGGGAAGCTAGCCTTCTTGGTGTTGGTTGCGGCGATCGCTTACCAATACGATTTAGAACCCGATGCGATCCAGAGCGAGAGGTTCCAATTCGTTATGGTCGATGAGATGTTTTCGCGGAGCGACGACGCGCACGCCGAATACGCGTTGGACCTGTTTGCAAGATTTGGGCTGCAGTTGTTGATCGTTGCTCCTCTGGATGCCAAGGCAAGAGTGACCGAGCCCTACGTCGGGACCTATCTCCATGTCGTGAAAAACAAACAGACCAATCGGAGCGAATTGCTGTCCATCACGGCCGATGAACTTCGAGATTTTGTCGATGTCCCCCAAGACGTTTAATCTGCGCTACGGTTTGCTCATCCCATGCCCTAAAAAGAAACTCGGATGGGCGGGTTGATTGTAGCCCACGTTTTGACATGCGATCGACAAACGGTACTGAGAATCATGCATCAGCGTGGCCATCCGGTGCTCGGTCGGAATCGTTGTCGA